>CANGZO010000175.1 GCA_947458305.1 Comamonadaceae bacterium | reverse complement strand
CGGATGTCGTGCACCGTCTGCACATGGCCCGACTCCTCGCCCTTGAACCACAGTTTGTTGCGCGAACGGCTGAAATACACCGCCCTTTTCAGCTCGGCCGTCTTTTGCAAGGCCTCACGGTTCATCCAGGCGAACATCATCACGTCGCCAGTGTCTTTTTCTTGGGCAATCACAGGCACCAAGCCTTTGTCGTCCCATTTGATTTGATCGAGCCAGTTCATAGGGGAGTGATCTTAAGACATTGGGGTGTCAGGACAGCAGGCGCACCCGATAGCACCACGAAACCAGCTGCACTAACGTCTTGTCGGGTTGCACAAAACATCCATTGGTTGCAAAATACAACCAATCTCAAGGAGAAGCACCATGGCTGTTGCAATGAAACTGTCTGACGAGTTGGTCGAAGACGCCAAACCCTACGCCGCCGCAGAGCACCGCTCGGTGCCACGGCAAATCGAGTACTGGGCACGCATCGGCAAAGCCGTGATCGACAACCCTGACATGCCTTTGCGCCTGATCCAAGACACCATGCTGTCGCGTGAAGAGGTCAAAGCCGGACTGGCTGCGCCTTATGAGTTTGACTGATGCTGCAAGTCAGCGCCTCGCCATCGTTCAACCGGGTGGCCAAAAAACTGCATGCCCGCGACAAAAAAACGCTGGATGAAGCCATCAAGGCCATTCTTCAAAATCCGCAGCTGGGCGAAGAAAAGAAAGGCGACCTTGCGGGTGTTTTTGTCTACAAGTTCAAACTGAACGGCCAAGAAACTCTGCTGGCCTATGAACTGCAACCGCACAAAACAGCCCCTGTTGAAGCCCTGCTGCTGGCGGTCGGGCCGCATGAAAATTTCTATGCAGGGTTGAAGCGCTGATGGTCAGTGACTTAGCTTTGGCTTGAACACCCACAGAACAATCAGAGAAGTGGGCCAACGGCTGACTTGTGCATGAACACACTGTTTGGGTCTTCCGTGTAGGTGCCGAACGGACCTCGACGGCTGTAGCCAAGCCGCTCATACAAAGCGATGGCTTCGGGTTGAAGGTAACCCGTTTCGAGCATGAAAAGATGGCAGCCACGGGCCTGCGCCTGCGCTTCCAGCCATTGCAACAGCGCGCGGGCGATGCCTCTGCCCCGGTGGCTGGGCAGCGTGAACATTCTCTTGAGCTCCCCATAAGCGGGCTCGAGCACGATGGCCCCACAAGCCACCGCCTGGCCCGATGGGTCGCGAGCGACGGCAAAGATGACATTGGGCTGCGACAGGGCAGCCACATCGATGCCGTGGTGACTCTCTGCCGGATAAAGCGGCTTTTGGTACGCGTCCAACTGCTCAATGAGCGCAAGGACTTCGGGCTGGTTGGCGGGCTCTGTGGCAATGTGCACGGGTTGATCCAATGCTAAATTTTCAAGATGAGCAAGTACCCGCTCAGCCACACGCTCTCGTGATCAAATCCGAACCACAATCCCGCGCTCGCGCATGCGCACTTTGGCCTGCTGCACGGTGTACTCACCATAGTGGAAGATGCTCGCGGCCAGCACGGCGTCCGCTCCGCCGATGCTCACGCCGTCGGCCAGGTGGTCGAGGTTGCCCACGCCACCCGAGGCAATCACGGGCACGCTCACGGCGTCGCTCACGGCGCGGGTCAGTTGCAGGTCAAAGCCGCTTTTGGTGCCGTCGCGGTCCATGCTGGTGAGCAGGATTTCGCCCGCGCCGTATTCGGCCATCTGCGTGGCCCAGGCCACCGCGTCCAGGCCCACGTTTTTGCGGCCGCCGTGGCTGTACACGTCCCAGCCCGGGCCCATGGGTAAACCAGTCTTGCCGATGCGCTGCTCGTCTTCGGATGTGCGGCGCTTGGCGTCGATGGCGACCACGATGCATTGCGCGCCGTATTTGGTAGAGGCTTCGCGGATGACTTGCGGGTTGGCAATGGCAGCCGAGTTGAAGCTGGTTTTGTCGGCACCTGCATTCAGCAAGCGGCGCACGTCTTCCACCGTGCGCACACCACCGCCCACGGTGAGCGGAATGAACACTTGGCTGGCCACGGCTTCGATGATGTGCAAGATCACATCGCGCCCGTCGCTGGTGGCGGTGATGTCCAAAAACGTGAGTTCATCAGCGCCCTGCTCGTTGTAGCGGGCCGCGATTTCGACCGGGTCTCCAGCGTCGCGCAGTTCGACAAAGTTGACGCCTTTGACCACGCGACCGCCGGTCACGTCAAGGCAGGGAATGATGCGTTTGGCCAACATGAGGGGCTCTTTTCAATTCAAGGGGTTGTCACGGTCAGCTGCTGCCAGCCTTCCCAGCGCCCGCCCGCAGGCACGGTGATGGGCTCATAAACCTGAGCGGCTTCAACACAAAGCATGTGTCGCCAGCCGTCTTGGGGCATATCGACCAAGCTTTGACACAGGGCTTGTGCGGGGTTCCAAACCACGGTGTTGGCCCAGCTGGCGCTTTGTTGGATGTGCAGTTGATCATTCAGGCGCAGCGCATGTGCGCTTGCCGCATACACGCGGTCAAACTCAGCATCAAACTGCAGCGTGTCTGCGGCGCTGGCGTGGGTGTTGACCACGGCATCCCATTCGGCTTGACCGCCAAGGCCTTGCAGTTGGGCGCGGGTCACGTCGGGCACGGCCAAATAGGTGTGCAACGCCCCAGTAAACGGCAGCGGCTGGGCATCGGTGTTGTGCACATTCAGGCTGATGCGCAGCGCGCCGGGGCGCAGGGTGATGTGCAGTTGCAGCGCAAAGGCCTGCGGCCACCATGCGCGGGTTTTGGCATTATCTTGCAGATGCAGGCAGAGCTGGGCGCTGTCATGGGTCAGCACAGGCGCATCGGCCTGCCAAGGCAGGTTGCGGGCAAAGCCGTGTTTGGGCAGGCGCTCGGCCAGCGGGCCGCGTTGGTTGAATTGCGGAAAACACACCGGCACACCGCCCCGAATGGCGGCTTGGCCGTCCATGGTGCTTTTCGGGCTGAGGTACAGGCGCTCTTGGTCGCCCGAGACCCAAGACAGCACTTGTGCGCCGTGCAGCATGACCCGCAGCGTGTCGCCCTGGGGCAAGGCCAGCTCGACGGCGGGCAGGCCCGCGAAGGTGGTCTCGCGGCCCGTGGCCTGCGCAGTCATGGGGTTCAACCGTTGAGCTCATCGGCGCGTTGCTGCGCCAGCGCAAAGTCCAGGTCGCCGGAATACACGGCTCGGCCGCAAATCACGCCTTCCACGCCTTCGCCCTCCACCGCGCACAGCTGCTCGATGTCGGCCATGTTGGACAGGCCGCCCGAGGCGATCACGGGAATGTGGAGGGCTTGGGCCAGCTTGACGGTGGCGTCGATGTTGATGCCACTCAACATGCCATCGCGGCCGATGTCGGTGTAGATGATGGACTCAACGCCCCAGTCTTCGAACTTCTTGGCCAGGTCCACCACTTCGTGGCCTGTCAACTTGCTCCAGCCGTCGGTGGCCACTTTACCGTCCTTGGCGTCCAGACCGACGATGATGTGGCCGCCAAAGGCGGTGCAAGCGTCTTTCAAGAAGCCGGGGTTTTTGACGGCTGCGGTGCCAATGATGACGTAACGCAGGCCGCTGTCGATGTATTTTTCAATGGTGTCCAAGTCACGGATGCCACCACCGAGCTGCACCGGGATGTCGTCGCCCACGGCCTTGAGGATGGACTTGATGGCCCCGAAGTTTTGCGGCTTGCCAGCGAACGCGCCGTTCAGATCCACCAGATGCAGGCGGCGTGCGCCTTTTTCGAGCCAGGTGCGGGCCATGGCGGCGGGGTCTTCGCCAAAGGTCGTGGCTTGGTCCATATCGCCCTGTTTGAGGCGAACGCAGTGGCCGTCTTTGAGGTCAATGGCGGGGATCAGAATCATGGCGAATTAAAAACAGGTGAAGGAAGCAAAACGGCAGTGAAAACTTCTCAAGGCTGCCAGTGGAGGAAATTGCGGAACAAGGCCAAGCCCTGGGCCGCGCTTTTTTCGGGGTGAAACTGGGTGGCAAATATGTTGTCACGGGCAATCGCGCAAGCAAAGCGGCCGCCGTAATCGGTTTCGGCCGCAGCGTGCGCCGGGTTGGCGACTTGGGTGTAAAAGCTGTGCACAAAATAATACCAGCTGCCTTCGTCAATGCCTTGCCACAGCGGGTGCGCAGGCGTGGCTTGCCAGACCTGGTTCCAGCCCATTTGCGGCACTTTGTAGCGGGTGCCATCGGGCTGGATGCGCCCGGCCAAATCGAACTTCACCACACGTCCAGGGATCAGGCCCAAGCCGGGCGTGTTGCCCTCGTCGCTGTGGTCCAGCAGCATTTGCATGCCCACGCACACACCAAACAAGGGTTTGCTGGCCGCCGCTTCAAGCACGGCGTCCAGCAAACCCGACTCGCGCAGCTCGCGCATGCAGTCGGGCATGGCGCCCTGCCCTGGCAAAACCACGCGGTGCGCATCGCGCACCACTTGCGGATCAGACGTCACGGTGACCTCGGCATGGTCCACGCTGGAGGCGGCATGCATCACCGCCTGCGCCACGCTGCGCAGGTTGCCCATGCCGTAGTCCACGACGGCGACGCGGTTGACGCTCATGTCAGAGGCTGCCTTTGGTGGAAGGGATCACACCTGCCGAGCGGGGATCGAGTTCGAGCGCGGCACGCACGGCGCGGGCGAAGGCCTTGAAGATGGTTTCGCACTGGTGGTGCGCGTTCACGCCCTTGAGGTTGTCGATGTGCAGCGTGCACAGCGCGTGGTTCACAAAACCCTGGAAGAACTCATAAACCAGTTGCGTATCGAGCGTGCCCAGCGAGCCTGAGGTGAAGTTCACATCCATGTGCAAACCGGGGCGACCCGAAAAGTCCACCACCACGCGGCTCAGCGCTTCGTCGAGCGGCACATAGGCGTGGCCATAACGGCGAATGCCTTTTTTGTCGCCAATGGCTTGCGCAAACGCTTGGCCCAAAGTGATGCCGATGTCT
>CANGZO010000174.1 GCA_947458305.1 Comamonadaceae bacterium | reverse complement strand
TGAGGTGGTTGAGGCAGCCCACCCCGTGCCCGATGCGGCGGGCTTGCAGGCGGCTGAGCGCATTTTGGAACTCACGCAAGGATTGACCGCAGACGATCTGGTGCTGTGCCTGATCTCGGGCGGCGGCTCGTCACTGCTGACCTTGCCAGCTGACGGCATGGATTTGCAAATCAAGCAAGACATCAACCGCCAGCTGTTGGCCAGTGGGGCCAATATTTCTGAAATGAACTGCCTGCGTAAACACCTCTCGCGCATCAAAGGCGGGCGCCTGGCTGCAGCTTGCGCGCCTGCGCGGGTGGTCACGCTCACCATCAGCGATGTGCCGGGGGACGACCCGTCCATCATTGCCAGTGGCCCCACCGTGCCGGATGCCAGCACCTGCGCCGATGCGCTGGCCATTCTCAAGCGCTATGCGATCAGCGTGCCCGATTCGGTGCTGCAGGCCTTGCAGTCGGGTGTTTGGGAAACACCCAAGCCCGGCTCGCCGGTGTTTGCGGGACACAGCGTGCACATGATTGCTACGCCCCAGCAGTCGCTGGAGGCTGCAGCTGCTGCTGCGCGTGCCATGGGGCTGAATACCTACATCCTGAGCGACGAGATCGAGGGCGAGTCGCGCGAGGTCGCCAAGGTGCACGCGGCGCTGGCACGGGCGGCGGCCAAGGGTCTGGGGCCGTTCACCAAGCCCTGCGTGATCTTGAGCGGGGGTGAGACCACCGTGACCATCAAGCCCCAGCCTGCGGGCACGCCACGCGGGCGCGGTGGGCGGGCGGGGGAGTTTTGCATGGGATTGGCTGAGGCCCTGCAAGGCCAAGCGGGTGTGTGGGCACTGGCGGCCGATACCGATGGCATCGACGGCATCGAAGACAACGCCGGGGCGCTAGTGGCGCCCGACACGCTGGCGCGCGCTGCCGCCCTGGGACACAAAGTGGCCGATCATTTGCAGCGCAACGACGCCTATGGCTTTTTTGAGCCACTGGGCGACCTGGTCATCACCGGGCCCACGCACACCAATGTGAACGATTTTCGGGCGATCCTGGTGGTCTGATGGGGTTCGGTGCAGGCTGTGAAAGCCTGCGATGCCCATGGCCTTGCGCCCTGTTGATGTGTGTCAAACCGGCAGGCCCTGTGCTCTGGCACATTCGGGGCCATCATGTTGGACGACACCTTGCCCCATTCACCTTTTTCTGCCGCCGCTCTGGGCACTGTGCCCTTTACGCTGACGGCAGGTACCGTTTTGCTGCACCGGGGTGAACCGGTTGAACACCTCTTGCACCTCTTGCAGGGCCGGGTGGTCTTGGGGGTGATGGTCGAAGGTGCCATGGCCCATCAGCTGGGTGTGGTCGAAGGTCCGTTCTGGCTGGAGGCGGCTTCGGGTCTGTTGGGTTTGCCGCATGCGGTCGATGCGCTGGCGGAAACCGATATCCAGTTGCAAAACGTGCCCGTGCACGACTTTGTGGCCCAGGTGCAGGCGCTGCCGGAGGACTCGAAAAACCTGCTCATGGACATGGCGCGTTCGCAGCGTCAACAAACCGAAATGGGTGTGAGTCGCTTGGCCAAGGACGCCGATGCACGTTGTGCCGAATGGCTGTTGCGCCATGCCCAACCGGACGAACTTTTGGGGGGCTTGGCCGTCAAGTTCACGGAGCGCAAGCGCACGATTGCCGCCCAACTGGGCATCGCCCCAGAAACGTTTTCACGCGTGCTGCGCCACCTGCGCGATCGCCAGTTGATCAGTGGCGGCGGTCGCGTGCTGGGCTTGCCCAACCCGCAGGCCCTGCGCGATCTGGCCGGCGTGTGAGTCCTTGATGCTTCAGACTTTTTTGAGTCTTGGATTTTTCATCCACAGCACGGGTTGTTCCTTGACCGGGCGCGCGGGTGCGCCGTGTTGCAGCAAGGCCTGGTCGAGCGCTTGACCGGCTTCGTCTTGCAAAGCTGCGTTGCGGATGCGGGCCACGGCCTCGGCTTGCTCGACCACAGGCACTTTGGATGCGGGGCCACACACATGACGCAGGATGTGCAGCAGGTTGTCTTTGCCGCGCTCGTTGGTGCTGCCGTAGCCTTTGATGAGCTGTCCGCAGCGTGCCAGCTCCAGACCCAGTGCGGGTGACAGGCGCGTGGCGGCTTCGATGCCGCCCAACCATTCTTCGATCAAGGCTTGTTCGGTGGCATAGCGGCTGCCCAAGGGACGCAGCACGCGCAAGCTGGCCAAAAAGCGCAAGCTGGCCATGCCCCACAGCGCATGCCGCGCTACCTTCAGGGGCATGGACCAAGGCGCTTTGCCATTGGCCACGCGGGCCCGGTCCCAGCGCAGCATTTTGTTGGCCAAGCCTTGCGGCAAAAGGGCTGCCAGCTCGGGCACGCCGGGTTTGAAGTGGTCGTACACCTTGAGCACGTCGCCTTCTTTGGCTTTGACTTCTTGCGTCACGCGGTCCCAGCGGCTGGCCCGGCTTTTCAGGTCGGCCACGCGGATGATGTCGTCAAACGCCATCCACAGGGCCAGCCAGCGGGTAGCTTCTGCGGTCACGGGGCGGAAGTCGTCTTTTGAACTGGCTTCTGCACTGATCAAACGTTCGAGCCGCTGCACATACAGGCGGGCATAAGCGGGGCCTTGGTACTCGACCAATCGTTGGTGTGCCAAGCCCATCAAGGGGTGGAGCACAGCTGGAAACTTGGCGGCCACATCTGCAGGCAGGGCAGCCGATGAAGAGGGAGCAGCCAAGGCAGGCTTCATCACATGCTCGACATACTGCGCCTGTTCGCGTTGGCGCGTGACCAGATCAAAAGCCAGCGCAAAGCCGCGCAGGCTGGCTTGCGCCGCTTTGCTCGGGCCTGCCAACACCGTTTCGTAATGTTCGCGTGTAAAAGGCAGCAAACCGCTGCCCGCAATCGCCCCTAACATCACGGCGCTGACCAGCGTGCCGCTTTCCTGGCACAGGCGCGCCATGTCCATGACGTGGTGGCGCAGGCTGTGCGCAGCCACCACATCCAGCAGCGGGCCTTCGGGGCGGCGGCCGTCGCCCATGGTCATTTTTTCGGCGGTGGTCAGCGCTCGCGATGAGGCGCTGATCACCAGCGTGCGGTCGTTTGAAGCCAGCCCGTTGCCAATCTGGCGTGCGGTCTCCAGCAACTCGGATGACACCAGCGCATCGAGCCTGCCCGGCAGCGGGTTCAGGCCCAGCACAGGCAAGCGGCCTTGTAGCTGGCTGTGGGGCAGGGGGTAGACTTCGAGGTAATAGGTGGTGGCCCCGGTGCGTTGCGCCACGCCGGGAATCGAGGTGGCTTGCGCCGGGTGGCCTGCGTGGCGGGCCACGTCGACCAGCCAGTCGGCCAGCACGCCGCCGCCTTCGCCGCCCAGAGCGCACAGCAAAATGGAAATCGGTTGGGTCATGGTGTCTCTTTCAGGCGTTTCAGCGGGTCAAGCCGGTTGCAGCCAGCGGGTGGCCAGGCTTTGCCAGCGGGCCCACAGGCGCTCGTGCAGCTTGGGGTTTTGCACCACTTCGGCGCGGTAAAAAGAAGGGCAGAGCGTGGCCGCGTGCGCGTTTTCGCCGCACAGGCCACAGCCCACGCAGCCGTCGATCACGGTGGCCACCGGGTCGACTTTCAACGGGTCGGGGTTGTCTTTCAGCGTGAGGGTGGGGCAGCCCGAGAGGCGAATGCAAGCGTGGTCGCCGTTGCACACGTCCTCGTCCACGCCGTATTTCACACGCTCGACCCGTTCACCTTTTGACAGCAAGGAGGCCAGCCAAGGCTTGATGCGGCGCTGGCGCTCCAGCTGGCATTCGCCTTCGGCCACGATCACCTTCAGGCCTTGAAACTCGGTGGTGAAGGCTTCGGTCAGCGTGGCCTGCATGTGGCTCACTTCGTAGGTGTGCACCGTGCGCAGCCACTGCACGCCCAGGCCTTTGAGCGTGGACTCGATGGTCTGGTTGGTGTGCACCATGCTCTGGCGTTTGTCACCCGCCAGTTCTTTGGCGATGTCGGTGGGTGTGTTGATGATGTCTTGCGTGCCGGTGGCCGAGGTGTAGCCGTTTTTGAAAATCAGCAGCACCGCGTCGTCGCCATTGAACAGTGCGCTTTGCACGCCGGTGAGCAAGCCGTTGTGCCAAAAACCGCCGTCGCCCATCACCGACAACACGCGCCGCTTCATGACCGGCGACACACCCGCCCGGCTGGCTAGGCTCATGCCGTAACCCAGAATGGAGTGGCCCACTGAAAACGGCTCAAAAGTGGCCAGGGCATGGCAGCCGATGTCGCCTGAAATGTGGACCGGCCCGACATCTTGCTGGGCCAACTTCAGGGCCGAGAACACCGGCCGCTCGGGGCAGCCAATGCACATGCTGGGTGGCCGTGCGGGCAACGGAGTGCCCAGCAGGGCCTGCACTTGCTGGCGGCGTTCGCCATTGGTGGCCAGCCATTGCCGGGTGGCTTCCGGCACGGCGTCTGCTTGGTGGCGGTCCAAGAACTTCAGCAGGCCTTGGGCCATGACTTCGGCAGTGTACTCACCGCCCGAGGGCAGCATGTCTTTGCCGTGCAGCGGGGTTTGCAGGTCCAGGCGGCGCAGCATCAGTGCGAGTTCTTGCTCAATGTATTCGGGCTGGCCTTCTTCGAGCAACAGTACTGCCGATTTGTCCTTGCAAAAATTCACCAGCTCGTCCGGTACCAGCGGGTACGTCACGTTGAGCACCAGCACCGACAGGCTGGTCACGCCAAAAGCATCGGCCAAGTCGAATTGCTGCAAAGCGCGCATGAGGGTGTTGTAAAGACCGCCTTGCACGATCAAGCCCAGGTGGCGGTGGGTGCTGCCTTCAAAGTGTTCGTTCAGTCGCTGCTCGGCAATGTATTGGCGGGCGGCGGGCAGGCGGTGCTCGACTTTGCGTTTTTCTTGCGCAAAGGTCACCGGCGGGTGCGCCAGCTTCATGTAGTTGAAGCCTGCGGGTTCGTCGATCAGGTGCT
>CANGZO010000173.1 GCA_947458305.1 Comamonadaceae bacterium | reverse complement strand
TTTGTGATCGTTTTGGTCGGTCCGGCCAAAAGACCAGATGCATCTGTATTTTAAGAATAGCACGCCATTCTCAAAGTTGGCTTACGCGCCAGGTCAGTTTCAGGGCCCATCAACTGAAGCATTCTTCAGGCCAGTAATTGCCTGACGCGCTCGAGATCTTCGGGCGTGTCGACGCCGGGGCCTGGGGCCTGATCGGTCACATGCACCGCGATACGGTGGCCGTGCCAAAGGACGCGAAGTTGTTCAAGCGACTCCATGGTTTCCAAAGGCGCAGGCGGTAAATGGGGGAAGCCGGACAAGAAAGCTGCCCGGTAACCGTAAATCCCGATGTGTCGCAGCGGGGCAGGGGTGGGCAAATTGCGGAAAGATCCGTTGGCCTGGCCATCTCGCCACCATGGAATCGGCGCTCGGCTGAAATAAAGAGCCGATTGGCGAGCGTCCATGACCAACTTGACCACGTTCGGGTTCATGAATTCTTCGAGCGAATCGATGGCATGCGCTGCGGTGCTCATGCTGGCTTCGGGCCTTTGGATCAGCAAGAGAGCGACATCGTTGATCAGTTGCGGAAGGATCAAGGGCTCATCGCCTTGCACATTGACCACCACGTCATCCGCTTCCAGTCCCAAAAGCTGACAGGCTTCGGCCAATCGATCGCTGCCGCTCAGGTGGTCTTGGCGTGTCAATAAAGCGGTCACGCCGTGTGACTGACAGGCTTGCACGATTCGCGCATCGTCTGCGGCCACGACCACTTGCCGAGCATGGGATTGAGAAGCGCGCTGAGCCACCCGAACCACCATGGGCAATCCACCAATGTCGGCCAAGGGCTTGTTGGGCAGGCGGCTCGAAGCCATACGGGCCGGGATCACCACCGTGAATCCCCGCTCTGAAGCGCTGATGTGCATGCTGAGGCCTTAAAGCGGTGGACGCAATGCTGCGAGTTTTTCGATTTCTTCGTCGCTCAGCGTGCGGGCTTCGTTCTCCAGCAAGATGGGGATGCCTTGACGAACCGGATATGCCAGGCGGGCGCTGCGCGAAAGCAGTTCCTGACGCTCACGGTCAAAATTGAGCGGGCCTTTGGTGACTGGGCAAACCAGCAATTCGAGCAATTTGATGTCCATGGCGCAATGATAACGGGCGCTTGTCAACGGGAACGAAGCGCCGAAACCAAGCGGTCAAAAGCCTGCCAAAAGGTGGGCTCTGGCGTCAGCCTCAAAGGCACTGCCAAGGCTTGGGGTTGGTGTTGCCAAAGTTTGGCAGCGTCTTTTTCGGTGCACAGCAGTGGGCGTGACAAGGGCGAACTTGACCAACCGACAAAGGCAAAGTGGTCGGGCAGCGGCGTGGTTTGGTGCAGGGTCAAACCCTTTTCTTGGAGCAAATTGAAAAATCCTGCGGGTCTGGCAAGACCGGCCAAAGCATCAACGGGTTGACCTATCAGGCTGTCCAGCGCCACCCGACGCCCCAGACCATCTTGGGCCCAGTCCTCCAGCTGGCGCTGAGCCTGAAATCCACCGCCTATGGAATTGACACCGGTGTGCAGCAAGAGGTCGACCTTTTTGGGCCATGTTTCTCTCAAGGGGCCTGCAGGCAACAGCCATCCGTTGCCGATGCCGCGTTCGTCCATGACGCAAATCTCGAGGTCCCGGGCCAAAGCCCAATGCTGCAGTCCGTCGTCACAAATCAGGATATTTGTCTCTGGGTGTGTTTGAAGCAAGCCGAGTCCTGCGCCGGAGCGTTTTGACCCGACCCAAACGGGTACGCCCGTCTTTTGGTGAATCAGCAGGGGCTCATCGCCCACATCGGCAGGGGCGCTGTCCATTTGGACGGCACGTGTGTCACTTGTTTGTCTGCCGTGCCCCCGGGATACGACGCCGGGGCGCCAACCTTGATCCAACAGATGCTGAACGATGGCGATGGTCAAAGGGGTCTTGCCTGCGCCACCGGCCACCACATTGCCGACCACCAAGACTGGCACAGGCAAACGGACGCTTGGCAAAAAGCCGCTGCGGTACAGACCCTGTCGCGCCGCCACCAGACCGCCGTAAAGAAGGGACACAGGGGTGAGCATGCGGGCCAAGCCATTGCGCGATTGCCAGACCTTGGGCAAGTGCTGATGCAAGCAGTGCTTCAGTGGCATGTCACCCCCAGCGCGTTGGGGTTCATAAAATGTGAAAAACCACAGCCATGAAAAAGGCCCTTTGGCGACATGTGGAAGGGTGTAGGGGGCATGTTAGGGCCTGATTATCGGTGAAGCCGATGCATGAGGACTTGATGCCCTAGGCCAGATCTCATGGTGCTGGGCTTTCTGTGGATAACTTTGTGAAAAACTTTTTTCGGGCACTTGGTTTTGAATACTCCGGTATAGACCTTTGCACTGAAATTCACACCCTGAATTTTAAAATACTCAATGAGATCAATGGTTTGCGAGAATCGTATGGCATGTGTTTTGAAAAATGCACCTCAACAACACAGATGGCGGTGCTTGTGGAGTACTCTGCAGCGTCACGCATGGTTTTTCGCTTTAAATGCCTCTCAAACCCCCATCCTTGCTCAAGCCCATGTCTGAATTGATCGATTTGAAGCCGCGCGCCTGGACAGTTTCAGCGCTATGCCGCGCCGTTGCTGATGCCTTGGATGGACAATTCAACCCCGTCAGCGTTCGTGGCGAGATTTCGGGCTTCTCGCGCGCAGCCAGCGGGCATTGCTATTTCTCCATCAAGGACGCCACGGGGCAGATTCGCTGCGCCATGTTTCGGCGTGCTGCCAGTTTGATGGACTTTGCCCCCCGCGATGGCGAATTGGTGGAAGTCAGGGGCCGCCTAGGGGTGTACGAGGCTCGGGGTGACCTCCAGTTGATCGTCGAATCCATGGAGCGGGCCGGGCAGGGTGCACTTTTTGAGCAGTTTTTGCGGCTCAAGGCCAAACTCGAAGCCGAAGGCTTGTTTGACCCAGCGCACAAACGCGCTTTGCCCGTTCAGCCCCGAGCCATTGGGGTGGTCACGTCTTTGGGCGCAGCCGCTTGGCACGACGTGGTGACCGCCTTGCAGCGGCGTGTGCCGCACATTCCGGTGCTCTTGGCGCCAGCCTTGGTGCAAGGGGCAGGCGCAGCGGCCACCCTGGCGCAAGCCCTTCAAAGCCTGTATGCCTTCACGGCCGAAGACAATCCACTCAGCCCGCCTGTGGATGTGATTTTGTTGGTGCGCGGTGGAGGCTCCATGGAGGATCTGTGGTCCTTCAACGATGAAAACTTGGCCCGGGTGATCGCCCAGAGCCCAGTGCCGCTCATTTGCGGCGTGGGCCACGAGACCGACTTCACCATCGCAGATTTTGTGGCCGATGTGCGCGCCCCAACCCCCACGGCGGCAGCCGAGATGGCCGCGACCGACCGGGGTGTGGGTCTGGAGTCCTTGAGCGTGCTGGAACACCGATGGACCCGAGGGCTGCTGCGCCAGCAAGACCGACAGGCCCAAGCTTTGGACAGTGTGGCTGCTCGCTTGGGCGTGGGGCTGGCGCGCCAGCAAGACCGACAAGTACAGCGCCTGAGCGCGATTGCCTCCCGTTTGAGCCGCCCGCAAGCGCTGCTGGGCCAGCACCGGCAGTGGCTCAATCAACTGGGCCACCGTTTGCAGGCGGGTGTGCAAAGTGAGTTGAGGGACAGCGGCCACAAGTTGGAGCGCCTGAATGACCGTTTGGGTTTCAACCGGGCGCAGCAGGTGCCGCAACGCGCGCAGCGACTGGAGCGCGCTGCTTTGCGCTTGTCGTCTGTGGACCCACACCGGGTGTTGGAGCGTGGTTACGCTTGGCTGAGCGACGACAACGGGCAGGCTTTGACCCATGCCGCGCAGTTTCAACCGGGCCAAGCGGTTCGAGCGACTTTGGCAGATGGAGATGTGCCGCTGACCGTGGCCCCTTGAGTTTTTGTTCAACAGGTCAGCCGTCGTGGGCCGGGGCCTGTGCACCTCATGAGGGAGTACCAAAATCGGTGCCCAAGCCCCGGCCCACAAGGGCTGTGGGTCATTGGGCCTCACCCCGCCAAGGCGATGCCTTTCAGATCATCATCCTGGCAATCCTCTACAGTGACCCTGAATACGGTAAGGGGCATCGCGCTCCCCTAAAATGCGTCAATCATTTTTTCAACCCGCAACAACAAAAGGACCCCTCATGGAACACACCTTGCCCGCACTGCCTTATGCGATCGACGCTTTGGCCCCTCACTACAGCCAGGAAACCCTGGAGTTTCACCACGGCAAACACCACAACGCTTATGTGGTGAACCTGAACAACCTGCAAAAAGGCACTGAATTCGAGAGCATGTCCCTCGAAGAGATCATCAAAAAGTCCAGCGGCGGCGTGTACAACAACTCGGCCCAGATCTGGAACCACACCTTCTTCTGGAACTGCATGAAGCCCAACGGCGGTGGCGAGCCCACAGGCGCCTTGGCCACAGCCATCAACGCCAAGTTCGGCAGCTACGCCGCCTTCAAAGAAGCCTTCGTCAAGAGCGCCGTGGGCAACTTTGGCTCCGGCTGGACATGGCTGGTCAAGAAAGCCGACGGTTCGGTCGACATCGTCAACATGGGCGCTGCTGGCACCCCCCTGACCACTGGCGACACCGCCTTGTTGACTGTGGACGTGTGGGAACACGCCTACTACATCGACTACCGCAACATGCGCCCCAAGTTCGTTGAGACTTTCCTCGACAAGCTGGTGAACTGGTCGTTTGCTGAGAAGAACTTCGGCTGATCGACGTTTTTCCCAAGTCAAAAAGCCCGCTGATGCGGGCTTTTTGCATTTTTTCGCAGCGAGTTGTCGGACCTGAAGGTGCCGACCTACAGTGAGACGCCAACCTAAAGTGAGTAGCCGACCCAAAGTGCGTGGTAGAACTTCTGAGCAGAGGATGGGCTGGGGCCGGGCACCGATTTTGGGTACTCCCTCATGAGGTGCCCGGCCCCAGCCCATGCTCTGCGGTGCCCGCAG
>CANGZO010000172.1 GCA_947458305.1 Comamonadaceae bacterium | reverse complement strand
TTGCATCAGTCCCGCCAAAGCCATCTTGGCCGCACCGTAGTTGGCCTGGCCAAAGTTGCCGTACAAACCACTCGAGGAAGTGGTCATGACGATGCGGCCGTAGTTTTGCGCTTGCATGATCGGCCACACGGCCTTGGTGCAATGCACCGCGCCCATGACGTGCACATCCATCACCAGTTTGAAGTCGGCCAAGTCCATCTTGGCAAAGCTCTTGTCGCGCAAGATGCCAGCGTTGTTCACCAAAATGTCGACCCGGCCCCAGGCGTCCACCGCCTGCTGAACCATGGCTTTGACGGCCTCAAAGTCGGTGACCGAAGCACCATTGGCCAAGGCTTCGCCGCCCGCCGCGCGGATTTCATTGACCACCGCTTGCGCGGCCGACACCGAACCGCCCACGCCGTGCACATCGCCGCCCAGGTCGTTGACCAATACTTTGGCCCCGCGTGCAGCCAGCGCCAAAGCGTGCTGCTTGCCCAAACCGCCGCCTGCGCCTGTGACGATGGCCACGCGGCCTTTGAAATCGATGCTCATGTGTTTTCCTTGTGACATTGAATGACGGGGCTGACCTGTTTCATCTGCTAATCTGACCCCAATGACCCTGTAGCCCACTGCACTAGGACTTTAAACCAGCCCCCGGGCCCAGCCTGTTACCCGATTGACATCCTCATGGAACTGAACACCACCATCCTGACCGCCCCCCCTTTGGACGCCGCCACCGTGGTGATGCTGCGCGACGGCCCGGGCGGCCTGCAGGTGCTGCTGATGCGCAGGCACCAAGCCTCGAACGTGCTGGGCGGTGCTTATGTGTTTCCGGGCGGCAAACTCGACCCCGATGACCAGAACCCGGCTTGGCTGCAGCGCCTGAGCCAGGACAGCGACACCTTGCACCAAAGGCTCAATGAGCCCGACATCCCGGGCGAACGCGCCGCAGGCCTGTTTGTGGCCGCCATGCGCGAAGCCTACGAAGAGTGCCGGGTGCTGCTGGGCTGCGCCGCGCACGCGCAACCACAGGCCCAGGCCCTGCTGCACGCCCTGCGCAGCGGCCAGAGTTGGCACGAGGCCTTTGCGGCACACGCACTGGCCTTGCACACCGAACCCCTGCTGCCTTGGTGCCGTTGGATCACGCCGCGTCAAGCCTCGGTGACCAACAAGCGCTTTGACACCCGGTTTTTTGTGACCCAAGTGCCAGACGACCAGCTGGCCGAACACGACAACTTTGAGGCCACCGAGGTGCTGTGGATCACCCCCCGCGATGCGCTGTTGCGCTACTGGAACCGCGAGATCGAGTTGGCGCCACCCCAAATCATGAGCTTGGTGCACCTGAACCGCCACCCCAACGCCCAAAGCGTGCTGACCGAGGCACACAACCGACGCCCTCCGGTGATCGAGCCCGAGCCTTATGACCAAGAGGGTGTCCGAACCATCTGCTACCCAGGCGACCCACGCCACTCGGTCACCCAAGCGGCCTTTCCTGGGCCCAGCCGTTTGATGTTCAAAAACAAGCGGTTTGAGCCCGAAGGGGGCCTGGCCGCTTTGCTTGACTAAAATGCCACTTTCTTCTTTGGTCTGACCAAAGCGCCTTATTCACCTTTCGCCATCACGTCCCATGAGCATCACGCCAAAGCCTGTTTTTCTGTCTATCGACAGAGCCATGGAATTCATTGGCGACACCCAGGGCGTGATGTCTTTGCTCAAAACACTGCACCAGACCCTGAGCGATGACTTGCCCCGGCTGCAAGTCCTGCTCGACCAAGGCGATGTGTATGGTGCCAACCGCATCCTGCACCAGCTCAAAGGTTTCACGCCGGTGTTTTGTGTCGACAGCTTGGTCGAACACGTGGTGCGCGTGGAAGACATGAGCAAGCACGCCGAGGCGGCTGAATTGAGCGCCGCCTACAGCCTTTTGGCCCCCCAGCTCGAAGCCCTGCGCCAAGAGGTACTGGCGCACATGGCACTGCAAGACCAAGTGTGAAAGCCGCCATGGCGGCTGTCGGGCCGTTTTACGCGGGTGCGCTGGCGGTTTTTGGCTGCTGCTGTGCCAGCCACACATCGATCTTGTGGGCGTCGTTCACCAGCCGCAACTCATCAAATGCCTGCTGCGCAGCAGGGTACACCCGGCGCATGTAATTGAGCCATTGCTTGAGCCTCCCCGCCCGGTGGCGAGTGGCCACCCGCGCACTCACACCCACCCAAAAAATCTGCATCAAATCCAGCAGCGTGGTCCACGCCACGCCCTGACCGGGCAAAAGCACATCGCCGGTCCTGCGTTGGTGTGCAATGGCCAAGGCCAAACCAGGATCGGTCACCATGCCGCGACCGATCATCAAGCGGTCGCAGCCTGTGACCTCTTGGCAACGCAAGGCATCGGCCACGGTCCAGATTTCGCCATTGGCCACGATCGGCAATCGCACATACTGGCGCAAGTCGGCGATCCGGTCCCAATAAGCCGGAGGTCGGTAGCCATGGGCTTTGGTACGGGCGTGCACCACCAACTCACTCGCCCCGGCCGCCTCGATGGCCAAGGCGCAGTCTTCTGCGCGGCTGTCGTCGTTGTAGCCCAGCCGCATCTTGGCGGACACCGGAATGTGCGCAGGCACCGCCCGGCGCACGGCCGCCACGATTTGGCCCACCAGCTCGGGCTCATCCAGTAACACCGCACCTCCCCGGTGCTGGTTGACGGTTTTGGCGGGGCAGCCAAAGTTCAAGTCAATGCCATAAGGCGCCAATTCGGCCAGGGCAGCGGCGTTGTCCGCCAGGCAAATCGGGTCAGAGCCCAGCAGCTGCACCTTGACAGGCACCCCCGCAGCCGTGCAGCTTTGGTTCAACAACTCGGGCGCCACACGGACAAAGGCACGGCGCGGCAACACGGTGTTGGTGACCCGGATGAATTCGGACACACACACGTCCACCCCCCCAACCCGGGTCAGCACATCGCGCAAGGTGTGGTCGAGCAGCCCCTCCATGGGGGCCAGCATGATTTGCATGTCTTGACGATCAGCCCAGTTTGCGTTTGAGGCGAACTTCTTCCACCTTGACACCGCCAAGCGGCACGGTGCGGGCGGTGTTCATCTCGCGTTTGAATCCGGCCAGGTCATGAAAACGCAAAGTTTGTTCATGCAGCAAAGGCAACCACACGGTCACTTCGGTGCAGTCTTCGTCTTCCAGGCCTTCGCGGGCAGCGTCCCACAAGGCCAGGCCCACACCCTGGCCAATGCGGTCAGGGGCCGCATAAATCGCCCAGATCTCACCTGTGGTGTTTTTGGACTTGGGGTCGCGCGAACGGTCAAAACCCACAAAACCCACAATCTCTTGCCCTTGGGTGGCCACAATGACTTGCGGCTCCCCATACTCAATCGCCTCTTTCCAATACGACACACGTTTGGGCATGGGCGTGGCGTCCCAATGGGCATCGGGCACTTGCCCGGCATACGCCATGCGGCAGGCGTTCAGGTGCAAGGCGGCCACGGCGGGAGCGTCTTGGAGTTTGGCAAATCGGACTTGGATATCGGACATGGCTGGAACTTGAGGAAATGAAAAAACAACGCACCAGGGGCACAGGGCATTCGGTACAAAACCCGACATTGTCGCCGCATCGGTTATCTTCAAAGCATGAGGATGATTTTGAAACGTACCCCCAGTGGGTTTGGGGGACTGAGCTTGTGGGTGGTTTTGAGCCTGTTGACGGGCAACGCGCTCGCACAAAGCCCCCGCCGATTGGCCGACGACATGGCCGAACGCACCCGTGCTTGCACCGCTTGCCATGGCGAACAAGGCCGCGCTGGGCCTGACGGTTATTACCCACGTTTGGCCGGCAAACCAGCTGGCTATCTGCACAACCAGTTGCGCAATTTCGCCGAAGGCCGCAGGCATTACGAGTTGATGACGCGCCTGGTCGACCCCTTGACCGATGCCTATTTGGGCGAGATGGCGCAGTACTTTGCCGATCTGCAACTGCCCTACCCCGCCCCCAAAGCCCACAACGCCATCACCCCCGATCGCTTGGCCAGAGGTCAACAATTGGTGACGCAAGGCGATGCCTCACGGGGCTTGCCAGCCTGCACCCAATGCCATGGCGTGCGCCTGACCGGTGTGCAGCCCAACGTGCCGGGGCTGCTGGGCTTGCCGCTGGATTATTTGAATGCCCAATTGGGCGCCTGGCAAACCCGCCAGCGCCGCGCCCACACGCCCGATTGCATGGCCGAAATCGTCCAGCGCATGCCGGCTGGTGATTTGGTTGCGGTGTCCAGTTGGCTCGCCCGCCAGCCGCTGCCTGCCGACACCCGCCCCGCCGAGCGCCCGCCCGCAGGCCCTGCCTTGCCTGAGGCGATGCGCTGCGGCAGTGCACCCGAACTGTCGGCCAAGATGCCTGCCCAATCGTCCCAAGGTGCCCGCCCATGAACCGCCCCGGCATGCACCCTCTTCGGCGCGCAGCTTGGGTCAGCTTGATCAGCCTGCTGGTGATGGTCATCGCTGTGGCATGGGACAACTGGGGCGATTTGCTGGCGCCGTCCAAACCCGCTTCTGGTGCTGCGGTCAAGGCCACCGAAGCCCAAATTGAACAAGGCCGCTACCTGGCATTGGCGGGCAACTGCATGGCCTGCCACACCACCCGGGGCGGCGCACCTTTGGCAGGCGGTCGCCGCATCGACACGCCCTTTGGCGGGGTGTACAGCAGCAACCTCACGCCCGACCCCACCACCGGCTTGGGCCGCTGGACCCCGCAAGACTTTTGGCTGGCCATGCACCGGGGCCGGTCTGCGGACGCTCGCTTGTTGACCCCGGCTTTTCCGTACAACCACACCAGCGTGGTCACCCGGGAGGACAGCGACGCGATTTTTGCGTGGTTGAACACCCTCGCGCCGGTGATTCAGGCCCAGCCCGCCCACACCTTGACATGGCCTTTTGGCACCCAGCCCGCATTGGCCGTTTGGCGCAGCCTGTTTTTTGAGCCCAGCCCTTTCAAAGAAAACAAAGCGGAAAGCGCTGAATGGAACCGGGGCGCCTACTTGGTGCAAGGCTTGGGCCATTGCGCCGCATGCCACAGCCCGCGCAATGCACTT
>CANGZO010000171.1 GCA_947458305.1 Comamonadaceae bacterium | reverse complement strand
TTTGTGCGCCGCTGGCTGCCCCACATGCGCCGCGTGCCCGACACCTGGTTGTTCGAGCCTTGGCTCATGCCGCCCGAGGTGCAGCGCCACTGCGGACTGACGGTGGGCAACGGACCGGACGCCGACATTCCCCTGCCCGTGGTGGACTTGGCCGAGGCAACGCGCCAGTCCAAAGCCGCGCTGCACGCGCGCCGGGCCGAACCCGGCGTAAAGGCGGGTAAAAAAGCCATCGTCGAAAAACACGCTTCGCGCCAACATGGCAGCGGCGCACAACGTGACGTGTTCACCCGCGACAGTGACACCCCCAAGACCGGCCGCCGAAAGTCAGGCAAGTCATCACCCGACAACACCCCATCCAGCAACCAGCTGGGCTTTGATTTTTAAACCATGCGCACCACCCTTTTTTGGTTTCGAAACGACTTGCGCCTGCACGACCAACGCGCACTGCAGCAAGCTATCCAGCACGCCCAAACGCACCAACAAGCCCTGCTGCTGGTCTATGTGCACGAACCCGCGCAAGACGAAGACACGGCCTGGGGCTTTCGCCGCATGGGTGCGCACCGCAGGCGCTTTGTGGCCGACACGCTGCAAGACTTGCAAACTTCATTAATAGCTTTGGGCCAGCGCCTGGTGTTGCTGCACGGCCCCGTGGCCGATGTGCTGCCTGCCTGTGCACGCCTGGTCCAAGCCGACACCGTGTTTTGCGAAGACATCGCTGCGCCCGAAGAAGAAGCCCAAGTGCAAGCCCTGATCAACGCGGGTCTCACGGTCAAAACCCTGTGGCAGTCCAGCCTGATCGAACCCGACGCCCTGCCCTTTGCGGCCGAAGACATGCCGCAAGTGTTCACCGAGTTTCGCCAGCGCATCGAATCGGCGAGGCTCCAACCCTTGGCACCGCTGCCCGCGCCCACCCAGCTGCCAGCGCCTCCGAATGAGCCATCAGCCGCATGGGCCAGCTTACCCGGCTGGACGGAAGACCCCTTCACCCTGCTGCAAGCGCACACCGAGGGCGATGCGCATTTGCGGTCCAACTTCCCGTACACCCAAGCTGCATACCGGGGTGGCGAAACCAGCGCTTTGGCCCACCTGCACAGCTACCTCACACCCCCTTGGCCCGACCGTTACAAACAAACCCGCAACACCCTGCAAGGCCAGCACACCAGCAGCCACTGGTCGCCCTGGCTGGCCACGGGCGCGGTGTCGGCCCGCCGCATTTGGGCAGACCTTCATGCCTACGAACAACGGCATGGCAGCAACGACGGCACCTATTGGCTCTGGTTTGAGCTGCTGTGGCGCGACAACTTCCGCATGCTGCACCTGCAACACGGCCCGCAACTCTATGCCGCGCGGGGCCTGTCGAACTTGCCCAAACCCTCGCACTTTCCCAAAGACTTTCAGCGCTGGTGCAACGGCCAAACCGGCGAGCCCATCGTCGACGCCGGCATGCGCGAGTTGGCCGCCACGGGTTTTACCTCGAACCGCATGCGCCAGATCGTGGCCAGCTTCTTGGTGCACGACTTGTCTTGCGACTGGCGCGCAGGCGCGGCCTGGTTCGAATCGCAGCTGGTGGACTTCGATGTCTGCAGCAACCAGGGCAACTGGCTGTATGTGAGCGGGCGCGGCACCGACCCGCGTGTGGGCCGCCGCTTTAACCCGGTCAAGCAAGCCCAAGACCACGACCCGCAAGCTCGGTTTCAAAAGGCCTGGCTTTCGCCCTGACACTGGCCCGAATCTGCCGGGGGTGCAAGGATAATGCGCCCCATGTTGTTTTTAATGCGCCCCCGTTTCCTTGTCGACCACACGCTCTGCGCCTTGGCATGCTGAGCGGCGTGCTGTTCGCTTTGGCCGCAGGCCTGATGTGGGGCTTGGTGTTTGTAGGGCCCCTGCTGCTGCCCGACTACCCCGCCGCTCTGCACACCTTCGGCCGCTATCTGGCCTTCGGGTTGATCGCCCTGCCCCTGGCCTTTGTGGACCGCGCCGAAATCCGGCGCCTGACGCGCGCCGATTGGTGGGTGGCGCTGAAACTCGCCGCCATCGGCAATGTGCTGTATTACCTGTTCCTCTCGAGTGCCATCCAACGTGCAGGCGGTGCACTGCCCACCATGATCATCGGCACGCTGCCAGTGGTCATTGCGGTGGCGGCGAATGTGCTCAACCACCAACGCGACGGGCGTTTTCCGTGGATCCAACTGGCCCCACCTTTGGCGCTGATTTTGCTCGGCATCGCCTGCGTCAACCATGTGGAATGGGCCGCCCTGCTGCAAAACCCGCAAGCCGATACCAGCCGTTACATCACCGGGGCCGCGCTGGCCGTGGGCGCGGTGGTTTGCTGGACTTGGTACCCCCTCAAAAACGCCGACTGGCTGCGCGGCCATCCACATCGCAACCCGCGTGTGTGGGCCACGGCGCAGGGCATTGCCACGCTGCCCCTGGCCTTGCTGGGCTATGCAGGGTTCTGGCTTTGGGCCAGCGCCACTCAGAACCCGCTGCCCATGCCCTTGGGACCCCGCCCGCTCGAATTTTTGGGTCTCATGATGACCATTGCCTTGTTCGCCTCGTGGCTGGGCACCCTGTGCTGGAACGCGGCCAGCAAAAGGCTGCCCACTGCCCTGGCGGGCCAGTTGATCGTCTTTGAAACCCTGGCCGCGCTGGCCTATGCCTTTTGGCTGCGCGGCCACTGGCCCGAGCCGCTGACCTTGACAGGCATTGCCTTCTTGGTTCTTGGGGTCATCGGCGGCGTCAGGGTCAAAGCGGTGGAGGCCAAGCACTGAAAGCTTCAGGGTTTTCACCGATCCCACCCAGATTCAATGTGTATACAGTTGAGAACACAAAAAAGGAGCGCACTCTCTGGAGAACCTTTTTGGTGCAGCAGGGCCGTATCACGGGCACCACAAACGGGCATTCCTAGGGAATCAACCTGACAACCATTGTCAGGAGAGTGCTTGATAATGGCACCGATATTGCTAGTTACAAATCATCGTTTATTTGAACCTGGAGTCCCCATGAACAAGCGTTTCCTCATCAAGGCCACGGCCGCTCTGGCCGCAGTCGCCGCCTTTGGTACTGCGCACGCGCAAACCACCCCCATCAAGTTCCAACTGGACTGGCGTTTTGAAGGCCCATCGGCTTTCTTCTTGTTGCCTGCTGCCAAGGGCCATTTCAAAGATGCCAAGTTGGACGTGACGGTGGACTCCGGTAACGGCTCCGGCGGTGCAGTCACCCGCGTGGCCTCGGGCACTTATGACCTGGGCTTTGCTGACTTGGCCGCCTTGATGGAATTCCACGCCAACAACCCCGACGCGCCCAACAAGCCTGTGGCCATCATGATGGTCTACAACAACACACCCGCTTCGGTGATGGCATTGAAGAAGTCCGGCATCAAAACCCCGGCTGACCTGGCTGGCAAGAAGATGGGCGCGCCCGTGTTTGACGCGGGTCGCCGCGCATTCCCGATCTTCCAAAAATCCAACAACATCGGCAACGTGACTTGGACCGCCATGGATCCACCATTGCGCGAAACCATGTTGGTGCGCGGTGACGTGGACGCCATCACCGGCTTCACCTTCACCTCGCTGCTCAACATCGAAGCGCGTGGCGTGAAAGCCGAAGACGTGGTCGTCATGCAGTACCCTGACTTTGGCGTCAAGCTCTATGGCAACGCCATCATCGCCTCGCCCAAGATCCTCAAAGAAAACCCAGCCGCTGTGAGAGCCTTCTTGAGCGCGTTCGCCAAAGGCGCCAAAGAAGTCATGGACAACCCAGCCGCGGCCATTGAGACCGTCAAGGCCCGTGACGGCATCATCAACACCGCACTCGAGACACGCCGTTTGCAGTTGGCCATCGACACGGTGATCAACAGCCCGTCGGCCCGCGCCGAAGGCTTTGGTCAGGTGAGCGGCCCTCGCCTATCGCTGATGGCCTCACAAGTGTCTGACGCTTTCAACACCAAGACCCGCGTCAAGGCAGAAGACATCTGGAACGGATCGTTCTTGCCCACCGCCAAAGAACTGGACATCTTGCCCAAAGCCAAAAAATAAGCCCCCTTCGTTTCGGCAAGCCCAATGCTTGCCGAAACTTTGGTCATCTCCGGGGGTCTCAACACCCTGGCTTGAGCCCACTTCAACTCCACCGAGTCAGTGGGCTTTTCAAGGGGATGTTTTGTATACACTTTCGAACACCATTTCAGAGTCCACACCATGACCCAAGAATCATTCGTTGATTTCCAGAATGTCTGGCTGGCCTACAACGACGAGTTGCTGGCCCAAAACCACTTTGCGGTGGAAGACATCAACCTGCAGGTCAAGCAAGGCGAATTCATCGCCATCGTCGGGCCTTCAGGCTGCGGCAAGTCGACCTTCATGAAGCTGACCACCGGTCTGAAGATGCCCAGCAAAGGCCGCATCCTGGTCGATGGCCAGCCTGTGACTGGCCCGCTCAAGATCAGCGGCATGGCGTTTCAGGCCTCGTCACTTTTGCCTTGGCGCACCACGCTCGACAACGTGTTGCTGCCGCTCGAAATCGTGGAGCCCTACCGCTCCAATTTCAAGGAAAAGAAAGAAGAGTACGCAGAACGCGCCCGCAAGCTGCTGAACACCGTGGGCCTGGGTGGTTACGAAGACAAGTTCCCATGGCAACTGTCGGGCGGCATGCAGCAACGCGCCAGCATCTGCCGCGCCTTGATTCACGAGCCCAAGATGCTGCTGCTGGACGAGCCCTTTGGCGCGCTGGATGCCTTCACGCGTGAAGAGCTCTGGTGCATCTTGCGCGACTTGTGGACCGAGCAAAAGTTCAACGTGATTTTGGTCACGCACGACTTGCGCGAATCGGTGTTTTTGGCCGACACGGTGTACGTGATGAGCAAGAGCCCCGGCCGCTTTGTGGTGAAAAAAGAAATCGACTTGCCACGCCCGCGCGACCTCGAGATCACCTACACCCCTGAATTCACCAACATCGTGCACGAGCTGCGCGGCCACATCGGTGCCATGCGCAAGACCGGTGCAGCCATCAACCAATGATCGGGAGCCCCTCATGAACAAAAAATCCCTCGAAAGCTGGTCACCCT
>CANGZO010000170.1 GCA_947458305.1 Comamonadaceae bacterium | reverse complement strand
GGCCGACAGAGCGGTGATCAAGAGAGAGGAAATCGACTTCATGGCGTGATCCAAGAGTTGGCGCAAAACCCAAGGATTCTACAATGAGGTCCACGTCAGTTTCCTGACGACCCAAGGTATCCCTGATTTATGAGCTCCCGCCCCCACGTTCGCGTTCCTGCAAGCCCCGCCAAAGCCCCAAAAGCCAGACCTGCAGTGACTTCGGCCACACCGAATACCCCCGCAACTGTGACGCCCATGGGCTGGATGCACACCGCCCGTTTTTTGACCACGGCCGCGCAACTGCACCATTTGCCCGCCATGGACACGCCCGAAATCGCTTTTGTGGGTCGCTCCAACGCCGGCAAATCCACCTGCATCAACACCCTGACGCAAAAGAAACAACTGGCCTTTGCGTCTAAAAAGCCCGGCCGCACCCAGCACATCAACTTGTTCGCACTGGGCAAACAAGGCATCACCGATGCCGTGCTGGCCGATCTGCCCGGCTACGGCTACGCCGCTGTGGCCAAGATGGACAAGCTGCGCTGGCAGCAGGTCATGGCCAACTATTTGGTCAGCCGCGAGAACCTCAAGGGCATCGTCATGATGTGCGATCCGCGCCACGGCCTGACCGAACTTGACGACATCCTGCTGGAAGTGATCCGGCCTCGCGTCGAAGAGGGCCTGAAGTTCCTGATCATCCTGACCAAAGCCGACAAGCTCACCCGCGCCGAGCAAGCCAAGGCCTTGTCGATTGCGCGACTGCAAGCCGGTGGCGGCGAAGTCAAACTCTTTTCAGCCTTGAAAAAGCAGGGCGTGGACGATGTGGCCCAACTGCTTTGGGACTGGACCCACCCGGCCGATGGCGCTGTGGCTGCACCCCAAGCCGCCGAGCCACCTGAAGAAGAACCCGAAGCCTTGGACGAGTGAGCGCGTGCTGCCGAGCAACTCGGACCAGCGACACGGACCAACGCTTGCGACTGCGCCAACCCAAAGTGAACCGCTGTGCACCCGATTTCAACTGCTCACCCTGACATCCAGATCTGGCAACAAGCCCTGCCGCATGGCATCACTTTGAGTTGCCGCGCTTGTGGCGAGCCCGGCCGCCCCGTGCTGCTTTTTTTGCATGGTTTTCCTGAGGGCGCCTGGGTTTGGGACACCTTGCTGCTGCATTTTTCAAAACCTGAACATGGCGGTTACCGCTGCGTGGCCCCCAACCTGCGCGGCTACGAGCGCTCCAGCGCCCCCGATGACGTCAAAGCCTACCGGGCCAAACACCTGGTGCAAGACATCGCAGCGCTGATCGACACCCAATGCACAAGCCCCAACGACCGTGCGCCACTGGTCGCCCTGATTGCCCACGACTGGGGGGGTGCGGTGGCATGGAGCTTGGCCAACCAGCACCCGGCGCTCTTGCAAAAACTGGTCATCGTCAACTCGCCTCACCCGGGCCCTTTTCTGCAGGCCCTGCAAAACGACCCGGCACAAATAGCGGCCAGCGCTTACATGAACTTTTTGGTTCAGCCTGAGGCAGCGGCACAGTTGTCGGCCAATGACTTTGAGCGCCTGTTTGGCTTTATAACGGGCCACGACGCGTCACTGCAATCGCTCAGCACCCAGAGCGCCGACCTCAGCCCAGACTGGCTCACCCCCGCAGTCAAGGCGCAATACCGCGAAGTTTGGCAGCTCGGCCTACAAGGCGGCCTCAACTACTACCGCGCCTCCCCCCTGCGACCAGCCACCGCAGACGACCCCGGCGCCAGCGCCGTGCAGATCCCGCCCGAAGCGCTGCGCATCGAGATGCCCACGCTCGTTCTGTGGGCGCAAGACGATGTGGCGCTGCTGCCCTGCCTGACCGATGGCTTGGACCTGCACATCGCCCACTTGACGCTCGTGAACATTGCCAAAGCCACCCACTGGGTGGTGCACGAGCAGCCCCAGCGGGTGATCGATGAAATCGCGGTGTTTTTAAAGGCGCCTACAGCGCCATAGCGCTGAACCCCGTCATCGAAAGGGCCGCCACGCCCTCATCGATTCAGTAAAAGCTTGGCTCACCCTCGGGCCGGGTTTTGAATCGCTTATGCACCCAGTAATACTGCTCGGGCATCGTGCGAACCCAATCGGCCAGCAACTGGTTGGTTCGCAGTGTGTCCTGCACAGGATCGTCGCTTGGAAAGTCAACCAAGGGTGCATGCACCTCGATGTCATAGCCTTGCGCCGTCATACGGGTCAACACAGGCACCACCCGAGCCCCGGTCACCTTGGACAGCCTGGACAACGAAGACAGAGTGGCCGCTTTGTCCACCCCCATGAAAGGAACAAAAATCGACTCCTCTTTGCCGAAATCCATGTCTGGCGAAAGGTGCAAAGGTTCACCTTTTTTGATACCACTCAAAATCTGGCGCATGCCTTGCCGCCGGAAATAAGGCCGAACATTGCCAGACCTTTCTCGACCTTGCCTGACCCAAGCCTCGACCTCTGGGCGCGATTGCCCCACAAAAATGAAGGCCACAGGCCCCGGCACATCCAGCGATACAGCCATCCCACCCGCATCCAGGCCCACAAAATGGGGGGCGAACATCAACAAGGGACCGGGCGCCGTCAAAAACGACATGTCACCCACCCACCGTAAACGCTGCCGTACCAAGGGCTCGGGTGCATGCCAGAGCCAAGAACGGTCCATGACCGATTGCCCAAAAGCCACGAAATGCCGATAAGCCAAGGCATTGCGTTGCGCTGCCGACAACTCGGGCATGGTTTTTTGAAGGTTGACCCGAACAATATGACGGCGGCTGTGCGCAAACAGCCACAACAAGACACCCAAACCTGTCCCCAAAGCCCTCACCCAAGGCAGCGGTAACCTTGCGCACACCTTCAGACAAGCGATCAGCAGTTTCACCATGGTGTTGTGCCTCTCATCATGCTTCGCGAGGCTGCTTGTAGCGCGCATAGCCCCAAATGTATTGGCTTGGACACTGCAAAATCATGGCCTCAATGGCTTGGTTCACTTGCACCACAGCCGTCTCCAAATCTGCCGACAAGCCATGCCCCAAAGCCTGTGTGTGCAAACGGTAGCCTCGCCCCCAAGGCAGCCGCTCTCCCCAGATCAAAACGACTTGCGCTCCGGTTTGCAGCGCCAAACGTGCTGCCAATGTCATGGTGTAGGCCGGCTTGCCAAAAAAAGGCGCCCACTGCCCCATGCCCTCAGGCGGCACCTGATCGGGCAATAAACCCACTGCACGCCCCGCACGCAAGGCCTTGATCATCTGGCGCACACCTGCCAGGTTGGTCGGCACCGCCTCCAGCCCCAATCGGTTGCGCGCCACCCGCATCACCTCGTTCAAGCCCGCATCCCTGGCTGGTCGGTAGAGCACCGTTAAGGCGCCGTGTTCAGGGGCAAACCTGATGGCCAAGGCCTGAGCCGTGATTTCAAAACAACCCATGTGTGGCGTCAAAAACAAGACACCTTTCCCAGCCGAATAAGCCTGCACAGCGGCCCGGTCATCGGCCCATTCAAAAGGCGGGGTGCGGCCCAGCCACAAACGTGGCAACTCTGCCGACATGCAACCTGCTTGGCCAATCGCGCCGATCCAATGCCGTCCAACCAAACCCGCCTGACGCGCATTGGCGATAAATCGGCTGCGGTAAGTGCTTGAAAAACACCAAGCCAGCCAGCCACCCAGCCAGCCCAAAGCGTGCAAGGCCCACAAAGGCCAAACGGAAAAAAAACGGAACCAACGCAACATGGGGGTGGATTTTGCCTGAGGTGCCTGCGGCCGGCAGACCCAAGCCACCCAGACCAACAGGCCCATGGCTGATGAATCGCCCCAAAGCCACTATGGCGGTACCCGTTTTTCACATCACACTACCGGTTCAAGGCCCACCCAGATCAGCCAACCCCTCTTAACATTCACTCGACACCCCCAGGACCCATTCAGCACCCCCAACCATCCACAGGACCAGACGGTGATCATGACACAAGCCTCGCCCCAGTATTTCAGCACCAGCCAAGCCGCCAAAGTGCTTGGCCTGTCGGTCGGCACCGTCCAGCGCATGGTTCAAAACGGGGTCTTCAAGGCCTTTGTCACCCATGGCGGTCACCGCCGCATTTTGTCCAGTTCCTTGAACGATTACTGCCAAAAACAAGGCGTCAGCACCAGCGCCCTGGGGGCTATTCAGCCCGCAGCCCATATTTACGTGCTGCACGACAGCGCACACATGAGCCCGGCCCTGAGCCGTCTCAACGAATGGGCGTGCGTCACGGTCATGACCCACCCACTGGATTTGATGGACATAGGCCAAGAGCAAGCGGTTTTGTTTGTAGACGCCCGCCTGACGTGGCTGCACACCTCGCCCGCCCACTTGCACAACGCCAGAATGCAAAACACCCACATCATTCTTTACAACAGCGGTCACTTGCCCGCCAACAGCCTGTTCACCGAGAGCCAGAATTTGCACCTGTTTGCTGGCGACATCAGCACCGACCTGGTCGACGGCTACCTGCTTTGCCTGCAGCAACTGCAACCCCAAACCACTCGTTGCCATTGAATCCAAGGGCTTGTTTACAGCCCGGGTCTTGAAACGCCCTCAAAAGCCCTTATCATTAGCACTCGATGGAGTTGAGTGCTAACAGCACCTTACTCCTCAGATTTCAGCTGCACCCTTTTGGTGCTTTTGTTTTTTAACCCTTGTTTCAAATCCAGGAGATTCCATGAAACTGCGTCCTTTGGGCGATCGCGTGATCGTCAAGCGTATCGAAAGCGAAACCAAAACAGCCTCGGGCATCGTGATCCCCGACTCGGCTGCAGAAAAGCCCGATCAAGGTGAAGTCTTGGCCGTCGGCCCAGGCAAAACCAACGACAAAGGCGAGACCAAGGCCCTGAGCGTCAAAGTCGGCGACCGCGTGTTGTTCGGCAAGTACAGCGGCCAGACCGTCAAGGTCGCTGGCGACGAGCTGTTGGTCATGAAAGAAGAAGACCTGTTCGCGGTCGTTGAGTAATTAACTTAAATTCAGGAGCTACAAAAATGGCAGCAAAAGACGTAATTTTCGGCGGCGAAGCCCGCGCACGCATGGTTGAAGGCGTGAACATTTTGGCCAACGCGGTCAAAGTGACTTTGGGCCCTAAGGGCCGCAACGTGGTGTTGGAG
>CANGZO010000169.1 GCA_947458305.1 Comamonadaceae bacterium | reverse complement strand
CTGGGGCGACATTTGCGACGGCGCCGAGAAGCGCAGAACGGTGCTGGAAATGGCCTCGTTGATGGGCATCGAGCCGGGTCAATGCATCGCTGTCGGGGACGGTGCCAATGACCTGCCCATGATGGGCGCTGCGGGCTTGTCGGTGGCTTACCACGCCAAACCCAAGGTTCGCGAGCAAGCCATGGTCGCCATCAACCAAGGTGGGCTGGATCGATTGCTGGAAGTCGTCAAGACCTGAATGGCTTTTTAGTGTCGGGGCTGAAGTCGCTGACCTGCTGATGACGCAAGGGCTTGAGCAAATCGCTCAAGCCGTTGTGGTCAATCTCCTGCATGAGCTGCAGCAGTTGCCCGATTTCACCCTTGGGGAAACCCTCACGCGCAAACCAGTTGAGGTAGTTGCCAGGCAAGTCGGCAATCAGCGTGCCCTTGTATTTGCCAAAGGGCATGGGCACGGTGACCAGCTTCATCAGGTCTTCGGGCTTCATGCCGTAGCCTTCACGCCACGCCCCACAGCCAGCTGCGTACCCGAGCGTGAAACGCTTCAGGCCGTGAAATCATCACCCAATGCCCGCAGGGCAGGCCCTGCACGGCGCTGCCGGGTGTGGATGCAACTTTCTCCAACCATTTGGCCGAATGGAACATGAAGGGCTTGCGCTCGCCATAGACAAACAAGAGCGGCATCGGCAACTCGACTGGCGCCGCATGCTTCAAGCCACCCGCCGTGCCGAACCATTGCATGGCATAGGGGTAGTTCATCTTGTGGGTGATGCGGCCAGCGTCGGAGGGACAGCGCAGCCACCGGGCCATGGCGCGGGTCATGCGGGTGCCCAAGCTGCCACCCATCTTCCACGCCAAGGCGAGCCAAACCTGATAGCCCAAGACAGACAGCTTTTCCTTGAAGCCCCAGCTGCGAAACAAAGCACCCGAGTTATGGTCCCCCACGTCCACCGCCACCACGCGGGCCACCCGTTCGGTGTGGCGTATGGCGAATTCATAACCAAACATGCAGCCCCAGTCGTGCAGCATCAAGGTCACCGGCTTGTCGGGGCTGATGCGGTCAACCACCTGCCGCAGCATCTGGCACATCTCATCCAAGCTGGTCGTCGCAGGGCCAGTCTCAAAGCCGGGCAGCGTCAGACGGGCGCAGGTGGCACGGTCTTGCAGTGCTGCCACGGTGCCATCCCACAGGGCGCGGGTATCGGGCCAGCCGTGCAGCATGAGGATGACTTCGTCGCCCTCGCCTTGCAGCCAGACCTCAGTGCCGTTGACGTCGATACAAAGTTCGGTGGACATGTGGGTTTGATTTTCGATGAGCCCAAGCCTTTGGGCGACGGTTTGATGGGCGCGTGGGCTGATCGCACGTGGTGGTTTTTGTAGGAGCCCACCCTGTGGGCGATTGCATGGCAACACACCAAGCAATCGCCCACGGGGTGGGCTCCTACAAGACAAGGATCACAGCGCCTTGGCCAGGCGCGAGATGCCTTCAAGGATCTTGTCTTCGCCCACGGTGGCAAAGCTCAGGCGGAAGGTGGCGTTGTCGGGGTTGGCGCAAAAGAAAGGCGTGCCGGGCACAAAGGCCACGCCGTTGTCGATGGCGTGTTTGGCAAACACGTTGCCGTCACTCAACTTACCGCCCGCGCCTGTGAGGCGTGCCCAGACGAACAAGCCGCCCTGGGGTTGCACAAAATCGACCGCATCGCCCAATTCGCGGCGCAGCGCATCGCCCATGGTTTGGGCGCGCTTGGCATACACCGCACGCACTTTGTCCAGCGTGGCGGGCATGCGGCCAGCTTTCAAATACTGCGCGGCCGTGGCCTGGGCAAAGGTGCTGGTGTGCGCATCGCTGAACTGCTTGCACATGGTGGCGCGAGCCAGCAACTCGGCAGGTGCGATCATCCAGCCCACGCGCAGGCCGGGCGACAGCACTTTGGAAAGCGACCCGCAATGCACCAGCAAATCACGACTGCCGGGCACGGATGCGCTCATAGCCAGCAGGCTGGGTGGGGGAGCCTCGCCAAAGTACAAATCGCCATAAGGATCGTCTTCAACGATCAGCGTCTGGTGCTTGACGGCCATCTCCAGCACTTGTCGGCGGCGCTCGGCGCTGAGCAAGGCACCGCTGGGGTTGCCAAAGGTCGGAATCAGGTAAACAAACTTCGGCTTGTGCTCGGCGATCAGTTTTTCCAGCTCGTCGGTTTTGACGCCATGGCCGTCCACCGGGGCACTGATGAGTTCGGCCCCATACAAGCGAAAGCACTGGATGGTGGCCAGGAAGGTTGGGCCTTCCACGATCACTTTGTCACCAGGGCTGATCATGGTTTTGCCGATCAAATCCAGCCCCTGTTGACTGCCGGTCGTCACGATCAACTGGTCTGCCGTCACGTCTTTCGTGCCCTTTTGGGCCATGAAGTGGGCCAGTTGCTCGCGCAGCGGGCCAAAGCCTTCGGTCGCGCCGTATTGAAGTGCGGCGCCGGGGTCTTGCGTCAAAGCCGCATTGCTGGCTTCGCGAATGCCCTCCACATCAAACATGGCGCTGTCGGGGAAGCCACCCGCAAAACTGATGATGCCGGGCTTGCCCAAAAGCTTGAAAAGCTCGCGGATGGCGGAGGTTTCGACGTTGTTCAGGCGGTCTGCGAACTGCAAAGGCATGGTGTATCTTCCCGTGTTGACTTGGCCGCCATTTTGCCAACTTCCGGACCGCTCATGAAACCCGCACAGATCGAATCTTTCTTTGCCACCCTGCAAGCCGCCAACCCCATGCCCGTGACCGAGCTGGAATACACCAGCGTGTTTGAGCTGCTGGCCGCCGTGCTGCTGTCGGCCCAGGCGACAGACGTGGGCGTGAACAAGGCCACGCGCAAGCTTTTCCCGGTGGCGGGCACACCTCAAAAGATCCTGGACCTCGGTCTGGAAGGGCTGGAGGGTTACATCAAGACCATTGGTCTTTATCGAAGCAAGGCCAAGCACTTGATGGAGACCTGCCGAATTTTGGTCGAGCAACACGGCGGCCAGGTGCCCCGCAACCGCGAAGCCCTCGAAGCCCTGCCCGGTGTGGGCCGCAAAACCGCCAATGTGGTGCTCAACTCTGCTTTTGGCGAAGCCACCATGGCGGTGGACACGCACATCTTTCGCATGGGCAACCGCACGGGCCTGGCCCCGGGCAAAACGCCTTTGGCGGTTGAACTGAAACTGCTCAAACGCATCCCTTCCAAGTATTTGGTGGATGCCCACCACTGGCTGATCTTGCACGGCCGCTATGTATGCCAAGCGCGCAAACCGCTGTGTGGGCAGTGCTCGGTGGCAGCTTTTTGCGATTTCAAACCCAAAACACCCTGAGATTCGACCCGGCGGCAGGGTCAAAATCAGGCCTATTGGGCGGGTAAAATCACATTTTTGCCAGATTGGCAGCGTTCGCCCACATGGTAGACGCCTGCCTACCCAAGAGCCTTGACGCTCGGTTTTTCCAATTCCAAATACCCTTCCATGACGCGCCCCTTGCCGCGTGCCCATTTCAACAGCTCCCCCTTGGTGCGGTTTTTGACCGAAAACGCCATGATGGAGGCCGTCCAAGCGACTGAAGATGTCGGACACAAACTGGGTGATTGGCTCAATTTTCGGCAAGCCATCGCCTTGCAAAGCGTTTTGCAGGCTGGCCCAAACCCCACAGAACCCTTGCCAGCCCACCTCCAACGCGCAGCGCCCATCAAACCGGGCGCGTTAGCCAACCATGTTGACAAAGTCAGGGCGCAATTGGCCGAGTCGATCACCCAAGGGGCGCCTGCGGGCTCGGGCTTGGCCCTCATTCAGATGCCTGCTGCAGAATTGGACGAGCCGATTGACCCCAAAACCGCTTTTGCCCCTTACCGGCGATTTCACGCCGCGCACCAGCGTCAGATGGAAACCAGTGTGCGAAGTCTGCGCGCCAGTGTGCGGCTGCAGCTGACCAAGCGTGGGGGACGCTTGCAGCAATTGGCCACACTCGACGCAGCCTTTGAAAACATCCTCAGCGAACGAGAAGCCTTGCTGCTGGGCAAGGTGAGCAAAATGCTTGAAAAACGTTTTGTTCAAGCCCTCAAACTGCATCTCAAACAACACAACGAGGCTGTATTGGACACGGACAGCCCTCCCAGCGCGTCACAACAGGGCTTGTCTTGGTTGATGCCCCATCGCCAAGCGCTGCGCACCGCCTTGTTGGCCGAATTGGACACGCGCTTGCAGCCCACCCTCGGTTTGCTTGAAGCCCTCACCTCAGAGACCCCCGACACATGAAACGCTTTTCTTTTTCAATCGCCTTTGGTTTGGGCGCGTTGGCGCTGCTCTGGGTAACCGCCGCCGTGGCCAGCAGCCATGTTTTGGTGCTGGTGATGACCGCATTGATCGGGGCTGTCTATGGCTTTGGCGCGCTGGAGCTGCGCCAATACCGAGGCGTCACCCAAGCCCTGAACCAGGGTTTGGCGCAAGTGCCACCAGACTTGCCCAACTTGAACGATTGGCTGATCACCTTGCCCGCCGAATTGCACAACCCAGTGCGTCAGCGGGTTGAAGGCGAGCGCGTGGGACTGCCCGGCCCAGTGTTCACGCCCTACTTGATCGGTCTTTTGGTCATGCTGGGCATGTTGGGCACCTTTTTGGGCATGGTGGTCACGCTGAACGGCGCGGTGTTTGCGCTCGAAGGCTCCAGCAGCATCGCTGGCGTGCGCGCCGCTTTTTCTGAACCCATCAAAGGCTTGGGGCTCGCCTTTGGCACTTCGGTCGCAGGTGTGGCCACTTCGGCCATGCTGGGGCTGATGAGCAGCTTGGCACGGCGCGAGCGCGCTTTGGCATCGCAACAGCTGGACAGCCTGACCCACACCCACTTGCACCGGTTTTCACTCACGCACCAACGCCAAGAGACCTACAAGGCTTTGCAGCAACAAGCGCAGGCCCTGCCCCAAGTGGTTGACCAGCTGCAAAACATGATGGTGCTAATGGCTGAAACCAGCCAGCAGATGAATGAGCGTTTGTTGACCAACCAGCAAAACTTCCACTCGCAGGTGCAAACGGCATACACAGGGCTGGCGCAATCGGTGGACCAATCGCTGCGCAGCAGTTTGAGCCAAAGCCTGCAACTGGCCAGCGACGGCATTCGCCCCGTGGTTCAAGCCACCATGACCCAGCTGACCGAACAAGCCCAG
>CANGZO010000168.1 GCA_947458305.1 Comamonadaceae bacterium | reverse complement strand
ATGCCCTGAAAACAGTGGCCCGCGAACTGGCTGGGTTAAAAGGTTTGCATGTGGTGGTGGGCCACCCCGAAGGCGGCGGCCTGCGCACCCGCAGCGTGGCCGTCACGCGCCGCCACAACCGCGCGAGCGTCTTGTCTGAGGGGCAAGTCGTTTGCGCTTACGACAAGCGCGAGCTGCCCAACTACCAGGTATTTGACGAGCGCCGCTATTTCACGCCCGGCAACGGCGTGGGCGTGTTCGAGGTCGAAGGCGTGCGGGTGGGGCTGCTGATTTGCGAAGACGCCTGGTTTGACGAACCGGCTCGTCTGGCGCGTGACGCGGGCGCGCAGGTGCTGGCCGTGCTGAACGCCTCGCCTTTTCATGCAGGCAAGGGCCCGGAGCGCGAGCAGCGCATGCGCGAGCGCGTGGCCGATTGCGGTTTGCCCCTGATTTACGCCCATTTGGTGGGCGGCCAAGACGAGGTTATTTTTGAAGGGCGCTCGTTTGCGCTCAATGCCCAGGGCGACACCGTGGCGCGGGCCGAGGGCTTTCGCGAGGCCGATTTGGCTGTCCAGGCAACGGTTGGCCAGCAGGGTTTGGCGTTGACCGCTGCGGCCGATGCCTTGGTGTCCTTGGCCAGCGCCGATGCTGAGTTGTGGGACGCACTGGTGTTGGGCGTGCGCGACTATTTGGGTAAGAACGGTTTCAAGGGCGCCATTTTGGGCCTGTCGGGCGGCATCGATTCGGCGCTGGTGTTGGCCATTGCGGTGGATGCGATCGGGGCCGACAAGATCCACGCGGTGATGATGCCTTCGCCCTATACGGCCGACATCAGCTGGATCGATTCGCGCGACATGGTCAAGCGCCTGAATGTGCGTTACGACGAAATTTCGATTGCGCCCTTGTTCGATGGCTTCAAACTGGCGCTGTCGTCGCAGTTTGAGGGACTGAAAGAAGACACGACCGAAGAAAACATTCAGGCCCGCATTCGCGGCACGCTGCTCATGGCGCTGTCCAACAAAACCGGGGCGATTGTGCTGACCACCGGCAACAAGAGCGAGATGGCCACGGGTTATTGCACGCTGTATGGCGACATGGCTGGCGGATTTGCGGTCATCAAAGACGTGGTCAAAACCCGTGTGTTTGATCTGGCCCGCTGGCGCAACCTGAACGACCCCTATGGCACCGGCAGCCAACCCATCCCCGAGCGCATCATCACCCGGCCGCCCAGCGCCGAGTTGCGCCCCGACCAGAAAGACCAGGACAGCCTACCGGCTTATGAGGTGCTGGATGCGATCATTCAGCGCTACATGGAAAACGACGAGGGCGTGGAGGCGTTGATTGCTGACGGCTTTGAGCGGGCCGATGTGGAAAAAGTGACCCGCCTGATCAAGCTCAACGAGTACAAACGCCGTCAATCGCCCGTGGGCATTCGCGTGACGCACCGCAGTTTCGGCAAGGATTGGCGTTATCCTATGACCAACAAGTTTCGCGCCTGAATTCGGGCAAAAACCATTTTTGAGGACTTTCCCATGAAACAGATCACCGCCGTCATCAAGCCGTTCAAACTGGAAGAAGTCCGCGAAGCTTTGGCCGAATGCGGCGTGACCGGCTTGACGGTGACTGAAGTCAAGGGCTTTGGCCGCCAAAAAGGCCACACAGAGCTGTACCGTGGTGCCGAGTACGTGGTCGACTTTTTGCCCAAAGTCAAGGTGGAAGTGGTGGTGAAGAACGACGATGTGGACAGTTGTGTGGACGCCATCATCAAGGCTGCTCGCACCGGCAAGATCGGTGACGGCAAGATTTTTGTGACTTCGGTCGAGCGCGTGGTGCGCATCCGCACCGGCGAGCAGGACGAAACCGCGATTTGATGGGTGATTGCAGGGCCTCATGCGAGGGCTTGCATGCGCCTGCATGGGCCTGTTACAGGCGGGTGGCGCTGCAGCCACCGAGCCTTTGTCCGTCGATCAGATCAATTCGACTTTGGCGCGGGGTGAAAAGCCCGCTTTTTGCACCAAACTTTGCAGCAGCGCTTCGGGCTCGGCGCCCACTGTCACCAGTTCGGTTTGCCAGTCGGCCATGAAACCCTGGTTAACCACTTGGCCAATGAAGGCCATCAAACTGTCGTAATAGCCCAAGCTGTTGAGGATGCCCACGGGTTTGTCGTGGTAGCCCAGTTGACGCCAGGTCCATACCTCAAACAGCTCTTCAAACGTGCCGATGCCGCCGGGTAGGGCCAAGAAGGCATCGGCTTTGTCGGCCATCAGGCGTTTGCGTTCGTGCATGGTATCGACCACATGCAACTCGGTGCAACCGTGGTGCGCCCATTCTTTTTCAACCAAGGCGGTCGGGATGATGCCGACCACCGTGCCGCCCGCCGCCATGGTGGCTTCGGCCACCAGGCCCATGAGGCCGTTGCGCCCGCCACCATAGACCAATTGACCACCATGCGCGCCGATCCAGGTGCCCACTTGCACCGCGATTTGGGCAAATTCGGGTTGGTTACCGGGTTTGGAGCCGCAGTAGACGCATACCGAAAAAGCCGGCTGTGCGGTAGGGGCTGGAAGGGGCTGATTCATGGCCTGTTCAGACAGCAGAAACCAGCCGTGTACCCGCCCAAGCGTCGTGCCAGAACTGGCGCTGGGGATGAAAGCGGCTGAGCCAAGCCCAGACAAAGACCCAGACAAAGATGAGCAGACTGATCGAGCCGGGAGGTAGGCCTAAGGGGATGGTCAGCAACAGGGGGGGCAAAAACCACATCCAGCTCAGCAGGTAGCGCAGCAGGGCGCGGCTTTGGCTCAGGGGCAGGCCTTGCGCGCTGACGACTTTGACGTGCCAGGTTTTCATGGCCAGGGTCTGGCCCCGGTGCCAAAACCAGGTGAAGTAAATGCCAAGAATCAAAAACAGGAAAGCCTGCAAGCCGGGGCGGTTGTCCAGGGCGTGGCGGGTCTGACTCAGGCTGCTGAACAGATAGCCCGCAATGAAGACAACCCCAAAAAGCAGCATGCCTTCGTACAACCAACAGGCCATACGCCGCTTGATAGAGGGGGCCTGAAGGGGGTTGCTATGAGGTGGTGTGGGTGCCGTGGCGTCGGGCGTGGGGGTGGCAGGCTTGCGCGGGGTCATGAAGGTTTGGATTTGGCGTCAGCGGGTTGCGGCAGCAGGGTTTTGGGGTTGACCGGCTGGCGGGGCGCGATGGTTTGGAAAATGCGATTGCCTTCGGCTGGGATGGGCGGAGGTTTCACCAGGCGCTTGTTGGGTGGGGCTGTGCTGCGTGCACCACTTTTCAGGGGGGACTTGATGCCGGTGCTGAGTTTGTCTTTTTCAGCCTCTGACAATTGCTGATAGGCCTCCCATTGCGCGCGTTTGTCTTCAATGGACAAAGACTGGGTGGTGTTGAAGTTAAAGCGTGCAAGGCTGCGTTGGCGTGGGCTGAGTGCAGCCCATTCCCGCATGCGTCCATGCAAGATCACCTGCTCTGGGTCGCTCAGCTGGTAAAAGCCGCGGGCCAAGATCAACCATTTTTGTTTTTGCTGGGGGGTCAACTCATCCCATTTGTCGTTCAGGGGGAGCAAGGCTTGTTTTTGTCTCTTGCTCAATGCGGCCCATGCACGAGACTCTTCTGCGGCTTTCTCAGGTGCAGGCGCTGCACGCTGTTCAGTCGCCACAGAGGCTTCTGTGCGCGGTGCTGTCTGTGTAGGGAGGGGCGTTTCCGCTGTGGCTGTCTCTGCCGTAGGGGCAGAGGTTGATGCGGGCGAGTTGGACGAAGGGCTTTGTGCCAGGGCGGGCAAGCCAGCCAGCAACAAGCACCCAACCACCCAGCCACACAGCATCAGCTGGGACCTTTGGGGCGGTGATGAGGTTGGCTTGGTGGCAGTCCCCATCCGGTGCAAGCCCAGATCAATCATTTCGGGTTGGCTGGACCAGTTGGACTTTCAGGAATTGCAGAAAGCCAGGGTCGGTGTAGGCGTCAGGGGGCAGGTCGTCCAGTAAAAGTGCAGAGTCAATCGAGGCGATGTCGGATTCGGTGAGTTCTTGCTGGATGGCTTGCACCAAAATGAGACCCATGACCAAGGCCACCAAGGGCAAGGCGGAGGCGAGGATGCGCCACAGGTTCAAACCTTCATCGCCGTGACCCGTCAGCGAACCATTGGCTTGAAGTGCTGTGCGATAACGCATCAGGCGGATGGGGGCAGGGCGAGATTCAAGGGCTCGGACACGCGCAATCCGCAAGCGCTCGCTGATGTCATGGCCCATGTTTTGGGTGGCCAAGTCGAGTTGGCGGGTGAAATTGTGACCCCAAAGGTCCATGTCGGCAGTGTTGGTGATGGGGTTTTTCATGGCTTTATGCCTTGGTCTGACAAGGTTTTACTCAGTGCAAAAATGGCGCGGGAGCAATGGGTTTTGACGCTGCCCTCAGAGCACCCCATCACTGCAGCGGTTTCGGATACATCCAATTCCTCCCAATAACGCAGCAGGAAGGCTTCTCGTTGACGCGCAGGCAAATTCATGACGGCTTTCTCTATTTGCGCAACGGTTTGCATGCGTGAAACCATGGACTCAGCGCTTTGCTGGGATGGTAAATCGGTGTCCCCTGACAGGACCTCAATAGACTCAAAGTGACCGGGACTTTCATCGTTTTCAAAATCATCCCGGTTTGAAAACAGGGCGTTGCGCGTCTTTCGACGTCGGAACCAGTCCAGAACGGTATTGGACAAAATCCTCTGAAACAACAGGGGGATTTCGGACAAAGGCTTGTCCGCATAGTTCGTGCACAACTTGATCATGCTGTCTTGGACAATGTCCAAGGCGGCTTCTTCATCCCGGACGTGGTAATAGGCTCTTTTGAAAGCCTTTTTCTCCGCGCTTTTCAGAAAGTCAGACAGTTCTAGATCCGAGGCCAACTTGTTGAACAGCGATGCTGTGTCCTGTGGTGATGGGGCTTTGGGGTGTGGGTTTGGAGCACCCCGAAGGCGCCTTCGATTATGGCACCGACATGAGTGCCATGAAAAGGCAAGGCCCGTCTGTTTGGTAACAGTGCGATAATCTTGGGTTGCAATTGAAAAAAAGCAAACGGATCACCGTCCGGCACTTTTACAGTTTGGTGCCCATGTCTGTGGTCTCAAGTCCCAAAGCCACTTCACAAGAGTCGCGCCCAGGGGCACCCAAGGTTTTTCGTTAGAGAAATTCACAAAGGTTGAATATATGGAAATCAATAAAGCCGAAATGGCATCCGCTGCGT
>CANGZO010000167.1 GCA_947458305.1 Comamonadaceae bacterium | reverse complement strand
GGTGAAGAAGCCATCGGCTCCATGGGCAACGACAGCCCGCTGGCCGTGCTGTCTGACAAGAACAAGCCGCTGTACAACTACTTCAAGCAGTTGTTCGCCCAAGTGACCAACCCCCCGATCGACCCGATCCGCGAAGCGATCGTGATGTCCTTGGTCTCCTTCATCGGCCCCAAGCCGAACCTTTTGGACATCAACCAGGTCAACCCGCCGATGCGCCTGGAAGTCAGCCAGCCCATCCTGGACTTCGCTGACATGGCCAAGTTGCGCAACATTGACCAGGCCACCAAGGGCAAGTTCAAGAGCGCCACACTGGACATCACTTACCCCTTGTTGTGGGGCCGCGAAGGTGTGGAAGCCAAGCTGGCATCGCTGTGCGCAGAAGCCGTGGATGCCATCAAGGGCGGCCACAACATCCTGATCATCAGCGACCGTGGTGTGAACGCCACCCAAGTGGCTGTGCCCGCCTTGTTGGCCTTATCGGCCATTCACCAGCATCTGGTGACCGAGGGCCTGCGCACCACGGCTGGCCTGGTGGTCGAAACCGGCACCGCCCGCGAAGTGCACCACTTTGCTGTGCTCGCTGGTTACGGCGCAGAAGCCGTCCACCCTTACCTGGCGATGGAAACCCTGGCGGCTTTGCACAAAGAGCTGCCCGGAGATTTGTCCGCCGAAAAAGCCATTTACAACTACATCAAGGCGATCGGCAAGGGCCTGTCCAAGATCATGTCCAAGATGGGCGTGTCGACCTACATGTCGTATTGCGGCGCGCAGTTGTTCGAAGCCATCGGTATCAACACCGAGACCATCAACAAGTACTTCACTGGCACCTCCAGCCGCGTCGGCGGCATTGGCGTGTTCGAGATCGCCGAAGAAGCCTTCCGCATGCACACCGCCGCGTTCAGCGATGACCCCCTGCTGGCCACCATGCTGGATGCAGGCGGTGAGTACGCCTGGCGCGCACGTGGCGAAGAGCACATGTGGACGCCCGACGCGATTGCCAAGTTGCAGCACTCCACCCGTGCCAACAACTTCAGCACCTACAAGGAATACGCGCAAATCATCAACGACCAGAGCAAGCGCCACATGACGCTGCGTGGTCTGTTTGAGTTCAAGATCGATCCGTCCAAAGCCATCCCGCTGGAGCAGGTCGAGCCTGCGGCCGAGATCGTCAAGCGTTTCGCCACCGGCGCGATGTCGCTGGGCTCGATTTCCACCGAAGCGCACGCCACCTTGGCCGTGGCCATGAACCGCATTGGCGGCAAGAGCAACACCGGCGAGGGCGGTGAAGACGCCAACCGTTACCGCAACGAACTCAAAGGCATCCCGATCAAGTTGGGCGACTCCTTGAAGAGCGTGATCGGTGCAGAAAACGTCGAAGTGGACATGCCTTTGGCCGCCGGTGACAGCCTGCGCTCCAAGATCAAGCAAGTCGCGTCGGGCCGCTTCGGTGTGACGGCCGAATACCTGCACAGTGCCGACCAGATCCAGATCAAGATGGCCCAGGGTGCCAAGCCCGGTGAAGGCGGTCAGTTGCCCGGCGGTAAAGTGTCCGACTACATCGGCAAGCTGCGCCACTCGGTGCCCGGTGTCGGCCTGATTTCGCCACCGCCACACCACGACATCTACTCCATCGAGGACTTGGCCCAGCTGATCCACGATCTGAAGAACGTGGCGCCGCACAGCGATATCAGTGTCAAGCTCGTGTCCGAAATCGGCGTCGGCACCATCGCTGCCGGTGTGGCCAAGTGCAAGGCCGACCATGTGGTGATCGCCGGCCACGACGGCGGCACGGGCGCTTCGCCCTGGTCGTCGGTCAAGCATGCTGGCTCACCTTGGGAAATCGGTCTGGCCGAAACCCAGCAGACCTTGGTGCTCAACGGCCTGCGTGGTCGCATCCGTGTGCAGGCCGATGGCCAGATGAAGACCGGCCGTGACGTCGCCATTGGCGCATTGCTCGGCGCAGACGAATTCGGCTTTGCCACCGCACCGCTGGTGGTCGAGGGCTGCATCATGATGCGCAAGTGCCACCTGAACACCTGCCCGGTGGGCGTGGCCACACAAGACCCGACTCTGCGTGCCAAGTTCACCGGCAAGCCCGAGCATGTCGTGAACTACTTCTTCTTCATCGCCGAAGAAGTGCGTCAGATCATGGCCCAGCTGGGCATTGCCAAGTTCGATGACCTGGTGGGCCGCGCCGACCTGCTCGACATGAAGAGCGGTGTGGAACACTGGAAAGCCAAGGGTCTGGACTTTGGTCGCCTGCTGGCTGTGCCGCAAGTGGCCTCCACCGTGGCCGTGCGCCATGTGGACACACAAGACCATGGCTTGGAAAAAGCCTTGGACAACGTGCTGATCGCCAAGAGCCGCGCTGCCATCGACAAGGGCGAAAAAGTCCAGTTCATGGAAGTCGCCCGCAACGTGAACCGCTCGGTCGGTGCCATGTTGTCCGGCGCGGTGACCAAGGTGCATCCCGAAGGTTTGCCAGACGACACCCTGCGCATCCAGCTCGAAGGCACGGGCGGGCAGTCCTTTGGCGCCTTCTTGGCCAAAGGCATCACGCTGTACCTGATCGGCGAAGCCAACGACTACACCGGCAAAGGTTTGTCGGGTGGCCGCATCGTGGTGCGCCCGAGCTTGGAGTTCCGCGGCGTGGCCGCGCAAAACATCATCGTGGGCAACACCGTGATGTACGGCGCGACCACGGGTGAAGCCTTCTTTGCTGGCGTGGCTGGTGAGCGCTTTGCGGTTCGTTTGTCGGGTGCCACAGCGGTGGTGGAAGGCACAGGCGACCACGGTTGCGAATACATGACCGGTGGCACTGTCGCGGTCTTGGGCAAGACCGGCCGTAACTTTGGCGCGGGCATGAGCGGCGGTATTGCTTATGTCTACGACGAAGACGGCGAGTTCGCTTCACGCTGCAACACCGCCATGGTCAGCATGGAAAAAGTGCTGACTCTGGCCGAGCAAGAAGCGCAAGTGGACCGCAAGGTGTGGCACCGCGATCAGGCCGACGAGGCGCAACTGAAGAAATTGCTGGAAGAGCACCACAAGTGGACCGGCAGTCAGCGTGCCCGCGAGTTGCTGGACAACTGGGCCACTGCCCGTGCCAAGTTCGTGAAGGTCTTCCCCAACGAATACAAGCGCGCCTTGGGCGAGATCAACGCACGCAAAGCGGCGAACGCAGCCAAGGCCGCCAAGCCTGTTGCCGCCTGAGCCGAACGTCAAGAATCGAAGGAAACATCATGGGAAAAATCACTGGTTTCATGGAGTTTGAGCGCATCGAAGAGGGCTACAAACCCGTCACCGAGCGCTTGAAGAACTACGGCGAGTTCGTGATCGGCTTGACGCCCGAGCAGTCGAAAACCCAAGCGGCGCGTTGCATGGACTGCGGCACACCGTTTTGCAACAACGGCTGCCCCGTCAACAACATCATTCCGGACTTCAACAACCTGGTGTTTGAAGGCGACTGGAAAAACGCGATCGAGGTGCTGCACAGCACCAACAACTTCCCGGAGTTCACCGGCCGCATCTGCCCCGCACCTTGCGAAGCAGCCTGCGTGGTCAACTTCAACGACGACGCCGTGGGCATCAAATCCATCGAGCACGCCATCATCGACCGCGCCTGGGCCGAAGGTTGGGTGACACCCCGTCCTGCCAAAGTCAAGACCGGCAAAACCGTGGCCATCATTGGCGCAGGCCCCGCTGGCCTGGCCGCTGCACAGCAGCTGGCCCGTGCGGGTCACGACGTGACCCTGTTCGAGAAGAACGACCGTGTGGGTGGTTTGCTGCGCTACGGTATCCCCGACTTCAAGATGGAAAAGACGCACATCGACCGCCGGGTCCAGCAGCTCGAGGCCGAAGGCGTGAAGATCCGCACCAGCGTGCTGGTGGGCGAGTGGCCCAAGGACTCCAAGGTCACCAACTGGGCCAAGGAAACCGTCAGCGCCGAGCAGCTCAAAAAAGACTTTGACGCTGTGTTGTTGACTGGCGGTTCCGAGCAGTCGCGTGACCTGCCCGTGCCCGGCCGCGACCTCGATGGCATCCATTTCGCCATGGAATTCCTGCCCCAGCAAAACAAGGTCAATGCGGGCGACAAGCTCAAAGGCCAACTGCGTGCTGACGGCAAAAACGTCATCGTGATCGGCGGCGGCGACACCGGCAGCGACTGCGTGGGCACCAGCACACGCCACGGCGCCGTGAGCGTGACCCAGTTCGAGGTGATGCCCGAGCCACCCGAAAAAGAAAACAAGGCGCTGGTCTGGCCTTACTGGCCCATGAAGTTGCGCACCAGCTCCAGCCATGACGAGAGCGCCGAAAAAGGTCTGCTCAAGCGCGAATTCGCCATCTCCACCAAGGAGTTCATGGGCGAAAAGGGCAAAGTCACTGGCTTGAAGACGGTGCACGTCGAATTCAAGGACGGCAAGATGGTCGAGGTGCCTGGCACTGAGAAGGAATACAAAGCCGACATGGTCTTGCTGGCCATGGGTTTCACCAACCCGGTCGCAACCGTGCTCGACGCCTTTGGCATCGACAAAGACGCCCGCGGTAACGCCAAGGCCAGTACCGATTTCACAGGCGGTTACGCCACCAATGTGAACAAGGTGTTCGCTGCGGGTGACATGCGCCGCGGTCAGTCGCTGGTGGTGTGGGCGATCCGCGAAGGCCGCCAGGCAGCCCGTGCTGTGGACGAATTCCTGATGGGAACCAGTGACTTGCCACGATGAAGAACATTGGTTCTAGGTAAAATCCCTAGAATTTCCCGGCTTGTATGCCTTTGTCCGGGAGTGTCTAACATCGCAAGAGCCGGACCCCTCCGGCTTTTGTTTTTTCATGAACCCCACATCTAGACCACCACTTGTTGAACTGCGCGACCTGAGCTTCGGGTACGGCGACCGTGTCATCTTGAAGAACTTGAGCTTCAATGTGCCGCGCGGACAAGTCACGGCCCTGATGGGTGTTTCGGGTGGCGGTAAAACCACGGTGCTGCGCCTCATTGGCGGGCAAATTCGCGCCAGCGCGGGCCAGTTGCTGTTTGACGGTGACGACATCACCCCCATGCACCAGGCCGAGCTGTACGCTGCCCGCCGCCGCATGGGCATGCTGTTCCAGTTCGGTGCGCTTTTCACCGACATGAGTGTGTTCGACAACGTGGCTTTTCCTCTGCGCGAGCACACGGCCTTGTCAGAAGACCTGATCCGCGACATTGTGTTGATGAAACTCGATGCCGTGGGTTTGCGCGGTGCGCGTGACTTGAAGCCTTCAGAGATCTCCGGCGGCATGAGCCGCCGCGTGGCCCTGGCCCGCGCCATTGCG
>CANGZO010000166.1 GCA_947458305.1 Comamonadaceae bacterium | reverse complement strand
TTCGCCGCCCCTTTGAACTTTTGGCAACTGGCCATTTTTTGGATTCGCCATGCTCAACATCTTCACCCTTGTCAACGGTCGCCTCTTTCAAGAAGAGATCGAGTCGCTGGAAGAACTCTCCCGCTTTCAGCCCATCTGGGTTGATCTGGAGTCGCCCACGCTGGAAGAAAAGCGCTGGATCAAACAATACTTCGGCCTGTCCATTCCAGAAGATGCGATGGACGAGGACATCGAGGAATCGGCCCGCTTCTATGAAGAAGACAATGGAGAGCTGCACATCCGCTCGGACTTTTTGATCGCCGACGAAGACGAGCCACGAACCGTACGCTGCGCTTTCATTCTGAACCAACACAACGCCGAACTGAAAAGCCAAGGCGTGCTGTTTTCGATCCACGATGAAGATGTCCCCGTGTTTCGCCTGCTGCGCATGCGTGCTCGACGGGCTCCGGGCTTGATCGAAGACGCCAAAGATGTGCTGCTCAAATTGTTTGACGCCGATGCCGAGTATTCGGCCGATACCCTGGAGGGCATTTACGACCAGCTGGAAACCGCGGGTAAAAAAGTGCTTTCAGGTGACGTGACCGATGCCATGGCCGGGGAAGTGTTGGGCGCCATTGCCAGGCAAGAAGACCTGAACGGACGGATTCGTCGCAACGCCATGGACACCCGACGCGCTGTCAGCTTCATGATGCGCTCCAAAATGCTCAATGCAGAGCAATTTGAAGAAGCTCGCCAGATTTTGCGTGACATTGACTCACTGGACTCGCACACCGAGTTCTTGTTTGACAAGATCAACTTCTTGATGGACGCCACGGTGGGTTTCATCAACATCAACCAAAACAAGATCATCAAAATCTTTTCGGTCGCCAGCGTGGCTTTGCTGCCCCCCACCTTGATCGCCAGCTTGTACGGCATGAATTTCCAGTACATGCCAGAACTGTCTCAAAAGTGGGGCTACCCCTTTGCCCTGACCTTGATGGTGGCCAGTGCTGTGGTGCCCATGTGGTACTTTCGCCGCCGCGGTTGGCTCAAGTGATGCCGGGCACACTGGTTGGCAAATCTTTCAGCCAACGGGACAAAATCGCCAAGCTGTAACGGCTCGCCACAACGCTGACAAACCTCTGAAAATCCGTGTGTGCGGCATCGTCGGCACGATCGGACACGGTGCGGACCGCTGCAAAAGCGGCTTTGTAATCCCAGCAAACTTGGGCGACCGCAGCCCCTTCCATTTCGACCGCCATCGCCAATGGAAACGCCTGCGACAAAAGTCGGCTTTCGGCCGATGTCGAGACAAATCGGTCACCACTGACCAGCAGGCCTTGGTGAACACAAGGTGAGAACAGCTTGAATTGGTCCATGGTCTCTTGCCCCAGATGCCAAGGGGCCGCTGCCAACACCTGGGCACTGGCCCGCGCCAATTGATCGGACAAGCTGGCATCCGCATCGAAACAGGCACGCCCATAAAAAGGCACCTCGTAGCGCGGACACAAAGGGGATGCATCCATGTCGTGCTGTACAAAACCACGAGCCACCACCACATCGCCAACGCGAACATTGGGCGCCAATCCACCGGCCACCCCAGTGAAAACCACACTGTCCACCTGGAAGCGCTCGAGCAAAATGCTGGCGGTTGTGGCGGCGGCCACTTTGCCGATACGGGACAACACCGCAACCACCGGATGGCCTTGCCAATCCCCCACCCAAAAGTCCCTGCCCGCGACCATGACACGCTGGCCGCCAGCCATTTGTGCCAACACAGCAGACAACTCCTCGTGCATGGCACTCATGATGCCGATGGTCGCCATCCTTCAGAACCGGCTCAGTGGGTCACCCGCCATCAAGCGGGGCTGCGCAGCTCGCGCCGCAAAATCTTACCCACCGGTGTTTTGGGCAACTCGGTGCGGAACTCGATCACCCTGGGTTGTTTGTAGGCGGTCATGTGCTCACGACAGTGGGCCATGATCTTGGCTTCTGTCAAAGCAGGGTCTTTTTTGACCACCACCAACTTGACGGTTTCGCCCGTTTTTTCATCGGGCACGCCAATCGCTGCGCACTCCAAAACGCCTGGGCAGGTGGAAGCCACCTCCTCCACTTCGTTGGGATAGACGTTGAAGCCGCTGACCAAAATCATGTCCTTTTTTCGGTCAATGATCTTGAAGAAACCCCGCGCATCCAAAGTCCCCACATCACCCGATTTGAAGTAGCCGTCGGCGGTCATGACTTTGGCTGTTTCATCCGGGCGCTGCCAGTAACCGGCCATGACCTGCGGACCCTTGATCGCGATTTCACCTGGCTGACCGGGCTCAGTCACCTCGTGTCCATCGTCGTCAAGCAATTTCATCCAAGTGCTGGGCAAAGGCACACCAATGGTCCCCGTGAATTCGGTGCTGGTGGTCGGGTTGCAACTGGCCGACGGGCTGGTTTCGGACAAGCCATAGCCCTCGCAAATCGGGCATCCGGTTTTCTCGAGCCAAAGTTGGGCGACATTGGGCGTCACAGCGGTGCCGCCGCCCAAAGACACTTTGAGGTTGGACCAGTTCACCGTGCCGAAATCGGGATGGTTGGCCAAGCCATTGAACAAGGTGTTGACGGCTGGAAAGCTGTGAAACGTGTGTTTGGACAACTCTTTGAGCACCGCGGACAAATCGCGCGGATTGGGAATCAAAATGGTTTTTCCGCCCATGCGCAGCCCCAACATCATGTTCACCGTGAATGCGAAGATGTGGTACAGCGGCAAAGCACACACCGAGGTGGGCTGCTCACCCGCCGGAATGCGCTTCATGACGGGCTCGTTCCAAGCCTCAGACTGCAAAACGTTGGCGATCACGTTGCGGTGCAGCAGCACCGCACCTTTGGACACACCCGTGGTACCACCGGTGTACTGCAACACCGCGATGTCGTCGGCGGTCAACTGGGGTTTTCGAAAAGCCAGTTGCCGACCTTTGTCCAGAGCATCATTGAACTTGACCGCTTGGGGCAGATGGAAAACGGGCACCATCTTTTTGACATTCCGCACCACGTAATTGACCAAACTGCCTTTGAGCAAACCCAAACGGTCGCCCATCGCAGCCGTCACCACATGTTGAACCGGTGTTTGTGCGATGCATTTTTCAAGCGTCGCGGCAAAGTTTTCGATGATCACGATCGCTTTGGCGCCCGAGTCCTTGAGTTGGTGCTCCAACTCCCGCGCGGTGTACAAGGGGTTCACGTTGACCACCACAAAACCGGCACGCAAGATCGCTGCCACGGCCACAGGGTACTGCGGCACGTTGGGCATCATGATGGCGACGCGGTCGCCTTGAACCAATCCCAAAGACTGCAAGTACGCGGCCAGCGCCAGGCTTTCCTCGTTGGTCTGGGCAAAACTGATGTCCTTGCCCATGAAGCTGTAAGCACATCGGTCAGCGTATTTGGCAAAACTGTCTTCAAGCAAGCCGACCAAGGAGCTGTAGGGGCCAGGCGCAATTTCAGAGGGTATGCCTTCGGGGTAACTTTTCAACCAAACGGGGTTCAACATGTCAGAGTCTCCTGAAAATCAGTCTACCTGATATCTGACAGTGAACTGACTGAAAAACATCGGGGTTAACGCCCAAAAAGATGAAAGGGAGATGAACCGTGTTCACCCCCCTTTTTTCATTGCGGCAACCAAAAAGCTTTTACGACTTCAAAGCCATCAACACCTCGTCCAGCATCTTCTTGGCATCGCCAAACAGCATGCGGTTGTTCTCTTTGTAAAACAGCGGATTGTCCACGCCGGCGTAACCGCTGGCCATGGAGCGCTTCATCACGATGCTGGTGCGGGCCTTCCAAACTTCGAGCACCGGCATGCCGGCGATCGGGCTGGTCGGGTCGTCTTGCGCGGCCGGGTTCACGATGTCGTTGGCGCCGATCACAATGGCCACGTCGGTCTCCGGGAAGTCGTCATTGAGTTCGTCCATCTCGAACACGATGTCGTAGGGCACTTTGGCTTCGGCCAACAAGACGTTCATGTGGCCGGGCATGCGCCCCGCCACGGGGTGGATGCCAAAACGCACGTTCACGCCTTTTTCGCGCAGTGTCTTGGTGATTTCAAATACCGTGTGCTGGGCTTGGGCCACCGCCATGCCGTAGCCCGGCACGATGATCACGTTCTTGGCGTCGCGCAACATTTCGGCGGTCTCAGCGGCCAAGATGGGGCTGACTTCACCTTGCGGTTCGGCCGCTTCGCCCGTTGGCTTGGGCGCTGCGGCCGTGGTGCCAAAACCACCGGCGATCACGCTGATGAAACTGCGGTTCATCGCGTTGCACATGATGTAGGACAAAATCGCGCCGCTCGAGCCCACCAGGGCGCCGATCACGATCAGCAGGTCATTGGAGAGCATGAAGCCGGTGGCCGCTGCGGCCCAGCCGGAGTAGCTGTTGAGCATGGACACCACCACCGGCATGTCGGCGCCGCCAATGGCCATGACCATGTGGATGCCAAACAGCAAGGCAATCGCGGTCATGATGAACAAGGGGACCATGCCCTCTTCCACCGTCTGGGCGTTCATGAACTCACGACCGAAGTAAATCACCGCGATCAAACCCACCAGGTTCAGCCAGTGGCGAGCAGGCAACAGCAAGGGGCTGCCGCCAATGCGGCCAGACAACTTGCCAAACGCGGCGACCGAACCCGAGAAGGTCACCGCGCCGATGAAGATGCCGATGTAGATTTCACCCGCGTGGATGGCATGAGCCGCGCCTTCCAAATTCTTGGAGGCTTCTGGATCCACATACGTCGCGTAACCCACCAGCGCCGCGGCCATGCCGACCATGCTGTGCATGAGCGCCACGAGTTCGGGCATTTGCGTCATCTGCACTTTGCGCGCAGCGTACAGACCAATGAGTGCACCCACCAGCACAGAGCCCACGATCATGGGGATGCCCTCGGCCGTGACTTGCGGGCCAAAGATGGTGGCCAGCACGGCCAAGCTCATGCCGATCATGCCGTAGAGGTTGCCGCGCCGTGCGGTTTCCTGGTTGGACAAACCGCCCAGGCTGAGGATGAAGAGAATGGTCGCGCCGATGTAGGCGACCGTGGCCAAGCTTGCAGACATTCAAAGTCTCCTTATTCTTATTTGCGAAACATGGCCAGCATGCGCTGGGTGACGGCAAAGCCGCCAAACATGTTGATGGCCGTCAGCACCAGCGCCAAAGAGGCCAAGATGGCGATCAGCGTGTTGGGTCGCCCAGCCGCAGCCAAAGGCGAGATCTGCACCAGCGCGCCGATGGCGATGATCGAGCTGATCGCGTTGGTCACGCTCATGAGTGGGGTGTGCAACGCGGGCTTGACGTTCCA
>CANGZO010000165.1 GCA_947458305.1 Comamonadaceae bacterium | reverse complement strand
TTCGACAACATTGGTGGGCTCAAGCCCGGCGCCGCTGTCAAAAGTGCGGGTGTGGTGGTGGGGCGCGTCAAAACCATCGAATTCGATGGCGAGTCTTTCCAAGCCAAAGTGACCTTGACCTTGCAAACCGAGCATGCTTTTCCGCAAGACAGCTCGTTGAAAATTTTGACCAGCGGTTTGCTGGGCGAGCAATACCTGGATGTTTCACCCGGCGCCGATGAAAAAAACCTCTCCGCAGGTGACCGCATTGGATCCACCCAATCGGCCGTGATCCTCGAGAACCTGATCAGCCAATTCTTGTTCAACCAAGCCGAAAAATCCTCTGAGGGACAAAAGCCATGAGAGCCATTGCCAGACGTTTGTGCCTGCTGTTGGGGCTCGGCATGCTGCTGCTTTTACAAGCCTGCGCCACCGTGAAAAGTGCCGATGCCCGCGACCCATGGGAGCCCATGAACCGCAGCATTTACCAATTCAACGATGCCATCGACACCGTGGCGCTCAAGCCTGCCGCCCAGCTTTATGTGAAGGTCTTACCCAGCATGGTACGCACCGGGGTGAGCAACTTCATGGGCAACTTGGGCGATGTCTGGTCCATGGTCAACAGCGCCTTGCAACTCAAAGGTCAAGCCACGGTGGAGACCTTCATGCGGATCAATGTCAACACCTTCATGGGTTTGGGCGGCATATTGGATGTCGCCACCGAAATGGGCATCGAGAAGCGTCGTGAAGACTTCGGACAGACACTGGGCTATTGGGGCGTTCAGCCTGGCCCTTATGTGGTCTTGCCCTTGTTTGGTCCTTCTACCTTGCGCGACGCCTTGGCGTTCCCGGTGGACATGCAGGGCAATGTGACCAACAGTTTGGCGGATGATGCCACCCGCAATGCTTTGCTGGTGACGCGCTTGGTGGATATGCGCGCGGGCTTGCTCAAGACGGTGGATGCCATCAAGGCATCTTCTTTGGATCCGTACTCGTTTGTTCGCGATGGTTATTTACAAAAAAGACGGAATGACATCCATGACGGCAATCCGCCTTCAAGTTTTGACTACAACGAGTCGTCATCCAAACCTTGACGGTTTGGTTACAGTTTTTCACATCGCTTTTCGCATTTGTTTTTATATTCACGCCATGCTCACCACTTCGTCATTCTTCTTTTTGAGTCGCCGCTCATGGTCGGCCATGGCCTGTGCTTTGGTTTTGACGGGTTTTGTCACAGCAGCATCTTCAGCAGAAGAAGCGCCTGAAGCGTTTGTACAGCGCATCACCAATGACACGCTGAACACCATCAAGGCTGACAAGGCACTGCGCAGCGGTGACATTCAAAAAGTCATGCAGTTGGTGGACAGCCAGCTGATGCAGCATGTGAACTTTCGGCGCATGACCGCTTTGGCCACAGGCCCCGCTTGGCGCAGTGCCACACCAGAGCAGCAAAAACGCTTGCAAGACGAGTTCAAAACCTTGCTGGTGCGCACGTATGCAGGCGCACTGAGTCAAATCACCGACCAAGTGGTGGTGGTCAAGCCTTTGCGCCGTGGTCAAGATGATAAAAATTTGGTGGTCAACACCGAGGTTCGTGGCAAGGGCGATCCTATTCAGCTGGATTACCGCCTCGAGAAAACAGCAGGTCAAGGTGCGGGTTGGATGATTTTCGACCTGAACGTGTTGGGTGTCTGGCTGGTTGAAAATTACCGCAACCAATTCACCAAAGAGATCAACGCTGGGGGCATCGATGCATTGATCGCCAGCTTGGCTGCACGCAACAAGACCAACGCCAAACCGGCTTGAGCCTCATTGACATGACGCCACTGAAGTTGCCCGCCGCCTTGCTGCACGATCAGGCCAACGCCTGTCTCGCGCAGTGGGTGGCGCAATTGCCCACAGCCTTGCCGCCACAAGTGGTGCTGGATGCTGCCGACCTGACGGATTTTGATTCCTCGGCTTTGGCGGTGCTGTTGGGTTTGCGCCGTGTGCTGACCCAAAAGGGCAGTGTTTTGCGGGTTGAGGGCATGTCGCCGCGTTTGCTGGAGTTGGCCCGTTTGTATGGGGTCCTGGACCTGTTGCAACCGGCCTGAGTGCTTGCTTTCCAGGCCGTTTGGCCCGGATCCCCTTGATCCACCCCGGGGTGTGTAGGCCAGCACTTAAAATAGACCCCTTCCATGCCTGCGCTCTCTTTCCAATCCGTCTCCAAGATCTACCCGGCCAAACAGGCGGGCGCAGCCGCGTTCAAAGCGCTCGACCAGGTCAGCTTTGATGTGGAAGAGGGCGAATTCTTTGGACTGCTCGGCCCCAACGGCGCAGGTAAAACCACCCTGATCAGCACCCTAGCGGGCCTGAGCCGCCCCACCACGGGGCGCGTGCTGGTGCACGGCCACGATGTGCAAACCGACTATGCGGCCGCGCGCCGCCTGCTTGGCGTGGTGCCGCAAGAATTGGTGTTTGACCCGTTTTTCACCGTGCGCGAATCGCTGCGCATCCAGTCCGGCTATTTCGGCGTCAAGCACAACGAGGCTTGGATCGACGAACTGCTGGACAGCTTGGGCCTGACCGACAAGGCGGGCTCCAACATGCGTCAACTCTCGGGCGGCATGAAGCGCCGTGTGCTGGTGGCGCAGGCCTTGGTGCACAAGCCGCGCGTCATTGTTCTGGACGAACCCACCGCTGGGGTCGATGTGGAGCTGCGCCAGACCCTGTGGGCCTTCATCGCCAAACTCAATAAGCAAGGCCACACCGTCTTGCTCACCACCCATTACCTGGAAGAAGCCGAGGCCTTGTGCGGCCGCATTGCCATGCTCAAGCGTGGGCAGTTGCTGGCTTTGGAGCGCACGTCTGATCTGTTGCGCTCGGCCACCAGCCAGGTGCTGCGCTTCAAAATCGATGGCGACTTGCCACCTGCTGTGGCGGCCATCGCCCGCGTCACTGGCCGCATCGTGCAGCTGCCGGTGCACAACGCGGTCGAGATTGAAAACCACTTGGCCACCCTGCGCACAGCGGGCTTGGTGGTGGAAGACGTGGAGATCCGCCAAGCCGACCTGGAAGACGTGTTCCTGGAAGTCATGAACCGCAAACAATTGGCCTCGGGGGCTTTGGCATGACGGGTTGGCAAACGCTGTTGTACAAAGAAGTGCTGCGCTTTTGGAAAGTGGCTTTCCAAACCGTCGGGGCGCCGGTGCTCACTTCGGTGTTGTACATGCTGATTTTTGGCCATGTGCTCGAAGACCACGTCAAGGTGTACGACAACGTGGCCTACACCTCGTTTTTGCTGCCGGGGCTAATGATGATGGGCGTGCTGCAAAACGCTTTTGCCAACAGCTCGTCAAGCCTGGTGCAAAGCAAGATCATGGGCAACATTGTGTTTTTGCTGCTCACCCCCCTGTCGCACCGCAGCTGGTTTGTGGCGTATGTGGGTTCGTCGGTGGTGCGCGGCCTGGCCGTGGGCTTGGGCGTGTTCGTCATCACGGGTTGGATGGTCAACATCACGTTCGTCAACCCGCTGTGGATTGTGGCCTTTGCTGTCATGGGCGCCGCCATGATGGGTGCGCTGGGCGTGATTGCCGGGCTGTGGGCTGAAAAGTTTGACCAAATGGCCGCCTTCCAGAACTTCATCATCATGCCCATGACGTTTTTGTCGGGCGTGTTCTATTCCATCCATTCGCTGCCGCCGTTTTGGCAAAAGCTCAGCCACCTGAACCCGTTTTTCTACATGATCGACGGTTTCCGTTACGGCTTTTTTGGCCAAAGCGATGTTTCCCCATGGATCAGCCTGGCGGTGGTGGGCACCGCCTTGGCGCTCATCAGCGGCTTGACCCTTCACCTTTTGCGCATCGGCTACAAAATCCGGAGCTGAGAACCCCCATGAACGCACAGCAACTACAAGACATCATTGCCGCAGGGCTCGACTGCACCCACCTGACTGTGGAGGGCGATGGCCGCCACTGGAGCGCCGTGGTGGTGTCCGAAACTTTCACTGGCATGCGGCCTATCGCCAGGCACCAGCGCGTCTACGCCACGCTGGGCCAAAAAATGCACACCGACGAGGTGCACGCCTTGTCGATGAAAACCTTCACGCCTGCCGAATGGGCTGCGCAAAACCATTGAACGCTTTTGGCGACAACGCAAGACCCCACTGACCCATGGATAAACTGAAAATTCGCGGCGGCAAGCGCCTGCAAGGCACGCTCGATGTAGCAGGTGCCAAAAACGCCGCCCTGCCCGAACTGTGCGCCGCGCTGCTGACGGCCGAGCCCATCACCTTGAGCAATGTGCCGCGTCTGCAAGACGTCTCGACCATGCTCAAGCTGATCCGCAACATGGGCGTGACAGCCGAGCACCACGACGACGGCCGCGTGACCCTCGATGCCGGTGCTTTTAATAACCCCGAAGCGCCCTACGAGTTGGTGAAAACCATGCGCGCTTCGGTGCTGGCGCTGGGCCCTTTGCTGGCCCGCTTTGGCCGTGCCAAGGTGTCCTTGCCCGGCGGCTGCGCCATCGGCTCGCGCCCGGTGGACCAGCACATCAAGGGCCTGCAGGCCATGGGGGCCATCATCACGGTGGAACATGGCTACATGCTGGCCAGCTTGCCCGAGGGCCGCACGCGCCTCAAAGGTGCGCACATCACCACCGACATGGTCACCGTCACGGGCACCGAAAACTTCATGATGGCCGCCGCTTTGGCCGAAGGTGAGACGGTGTTGGAAAATGCCGCGCAAGAGCCGGAAATCGGCGATCTGGCCGAGATGCTGATCAGAATGGGCGCGAAGATCGAAGGCCACGGCACACGCCGCATCCGCATCCAGGGTGTGGAACGCCTGCATGGTGCTCAGCACCAGGTGGTGGCCGACCGCATCGAGGCGGGCACCTTCTTGTGTGCTGTCGCGGCCACAGGCGGTGACGTGGTGTTGCGCCACGGCCGTGCCGACCACTTGGATGCCGTCATCGACAAGCTGCGAGAGGCCGGTGCCACCATCGAATCCGGAGAGGACTTTATCCGAGTCAAATCCGAAGGCCGTTTGAAGGCCCAGAGCTTTCGCACCACCGAATACCCGGGCTTTCCGACCGACATGCAAGCGCAGTTCATGGCCCTCAACTGCATCTCGCAAGGCGCGAGCAAAGTGACCGAAACGATTTTTGAAAACCGCTTCATGCACGTCAACGAACTGGTACGCCTGGGCGCACACATCCAGATCGACGGCAAGGTCTCGGTGGTCGAAGGCGTGCCCAAACTCTCAGGGGCCACCGTCATGGCCACCGACTTGCGCGCTTCGGCCAGCTTGGTGATCGCTGGTTTGGTGGCCGATGGCGAAACCACCGTCGAGCGCATTTACCACCTGGACCGGGGCTACGACCGCATGGAAGCCAAATTGCGCGCACTCGGCGCCGACATCGAAAGGG
>CANGZO010000164.1 GCA_947458305.1 Comamonadaceae bacterium | reverse complement strand
GCCGCCACGTCGCAGCCCATCTGGTCGGTGATTTCCTGAAAGCAAGTCGGGCTGGTCACGTTGATCTCGGTCAGGCTCTCGCCAATGATGTCCAGGCCCACCAGCATCAGGCCGCGTGCGAAGAGGATCGGGCCCAGTGTTTCGGCAATTTCGCGGTCACGCGCCGAAATCGGTTGCGCCACGCCCTTGCCGCCTGCGGCCAGGTTGCCGCGCACCTCGCCGCCTTGCGGGATGCGGGCCAGGCAAAAGGGCACGGGCTTGCCGCCGATCAAGAGCACGCGCTTGTCGCCTTGCGCAATGCCCGGCAAAAACTTTTGCACCATCACGGTTTGCGCGCCACCCCGGTTGAGGGTTTCGATGATCACGCCCAAATTCAGGCCATCGGCGCCCACCTTGAAGATGCCCGTGCCGCCCATGCCGTCCAGGGGCTTCAAGATGATGGTGCCGTGCTGGGCATGGAAGGCGCGGATGTCGGCCTCGCTGCGCGTGACCAAGGTCGGCGCGATGAACTGCGGAAACTCCAGAATCGCGAGTTTTTCGGGGTGGTTGCGCAGGGCGGCCGGGCTGTTGAAGACCTTGGCGCCTTCGCGCTCGGCTTGGCTCAGCAGGTGGGTGGCGTAAAAGTATTCGCTGTCAAACGGCGGGTCGGTGCGCATGATGACCGCGCCAAAGTCGTTCAGGTTGGCGCGGCGCGTAGCGGTCTGGCTGAACCAGACATCTGGCTGGCCGGTGAGTGTGATGTCGCGCACTTGGGCCGAGACCGCTTCGCCTTGCTGCCAGCGCACATCGGTCATCTGGCAGGCCACGACCTGGTGGCCTCGCTTTTGTGCTTCGCGCATCATCGAAAACGTGGTGTCCTTGTGTATCTTGAAGGACTCGAGGGGGTCGGCAATGAAAAGAATGTGCATGGACTTCATTGTAGGTTGGTGGCTTTAGCCCCGACGTGGGGGTTATGGCGAACCGCGGTGCAGGATGAGCCAAGCCTCTTGTCGGGGCTGAGGTTGCCGACCTACGGGCTTCAAGGATTGTTTATTGAAACGCCACCTCGGCAAAGCTGCGCAGCTTGCGGCTGTGCAGTTGTTCGGGGCCTGCGTCGCGCAGCAAGGTCACGGCGCGGATACCAATTTGCAGGTGCTGGTTGACGCGTTCACGGTAAAAGTGGTTGGCCATGCCGGGCAGCTTGATCTCGCCGTGCAGCGGTTTGTCGCTCACGCACAGCAGCGTGCCGTACGGCACCCGAAAGCGAAAACCGTTGGCGGCAATGGTGGCGCTTTCCATGTCGAGTGCCACGGCGCGGCTTTGGCTGAAGCGCCGCTGCGGCGTGCTGGCCACGTTGCTCGTGGGCAGCAGTTCCCAGTTGCGGTTGTCGGTGCTGGCCACAGTGCCGGTGCGCATGAAGCGTTTGAGCTCGGGGCCTTCGCAGCCGGTCACTTGGGCCACGGCTTTTTCCAGTGCCACCTGAATCTCGGCCAGTGCTGGGATCGGCACCCACAGCGGCAGCTCTTCGTCCAGCACATGGTCTTCGCGCACATAGGCATGGGCCAGCACATAGTCGCCCAACTGTTGTGTGGTGCGCAGGCCCGCGCAGTGGCCCAGCATCAGCCAGGCGTGCGGGCGCAGCACGGCGATGTGGTCGGTGATGGTTTTGGCATTGGCCGGGCCCACGCCGATGTTGACCATGGTGATGCCGCTGTGCCCCTTGCGCACCAGGTGGTAGCCCGGCATTTGTGGCTGGCGCGGGGGTGTTTGACCCAGGGCGTCCACCTCTTCAGCGGCTAAACCCACCCGGCGCGTGACCAGGTTGCCGGGCTCGACAAAGGCGATGTATTCGCTGCTCGGATTTTGCATTTCGGTGCGGCCCAGGGCGATGAATTCGTCGATGTAGAACTGGTAATTGGTAAACAGCACATAGTTTTGAAACCAGCGCGGCGAGGTGCCGGTGTAGTGGCGCAGGCGCTGCAGCGAATAGTCGATGCGCGGTGCGGTGAACAGCGACAGCGGCCGCGCCTCGGAGGCTGCGGGCTCGTGCGTGCCGTTGGCGATACCGTCGTCCATGGCGGCCAGGTCCGGCAGGTCAAACACCTCGCGCATCAGGGCCTGGCGCTCAGGGCTCAGGCTGCCTTCCATGTGCTCGTCGTCGGCAAATGAAAAGTGGATGGGAATGGGTTGGTTGCTGGTGCCCACCTGCAGGCTCACACCGTGGTTTTTGAGCAGCAGCACCAATTGCTGGCGGATGTAAAAAGCGAACAGGTCGGGCCGGGTGAGGGTGGTTTCAAAGCGGCCAGGCTCGGCCACAAAACCGTAGCTCAGGCGGCTGTCCAGGCCCGCGCTTTTGCGGCTGGCGCTGGTGACCTGCACCCGCACAAAGGGGTAGAACGCCCGAGCCCGCGTGCCTGCCATGTCAGCGCCCGCCACAAAGTCGCGCATGGCCTGGCGCAGATGGTTCACGCTGTGCTGGTAGATGTGCTGGATTTGTGCCAAAGCACTGTCGGCATCGTGGTGTTCAGATGGGGCGATGAACGGCGGCAGGTGCTGCATAGGATTCCTGAACGGTGTGTCGGGCGATGTTGCGCACCCCATGCAGGGCACGTCTTGGCCATTTTGCTGCAATCGCGTGGCCCGTGTGTGACAGGGCTGCGCACTTGTTGCCTTGGTGACCTCGCTTGACTTGCGGGTCGGGCATGCTGTGGCGCACGCCAATCCCGTATCGGCGGGGTCACCATTTTTCTGGAGACGGTTCATGAGCACAGCCCGCAAAGTCATCATCACTTGCGCCCCCACTGGGGCCATTCACACGCCCAGCATGTCGCCGCATTTGCCGGTGACGGCCGACGAGATAGCCGACGCCGCGATTGCCGCCGCCGAGGCGGGCGCCGCCATCTTGCATCTGCACGCGCGTGACCCGGCAGACGGTCGCCCTTCGCAAGACCCGGCGTTTTTTGTGCCGTTTTTGCAAAAGATCAAGGCCAGCACCAATGCCGTGATCAACCTGACCACGGGCGGCAGCCCACACATGACGGTGCACGAGCGCATGCAACCGGCGCTGACTTTCAAGCCCGAGGTGGCTTCGCTCAATATGGGGTCGATGAACTTTGGCTTGTTCCCGATGCTGGACCGCTTCAAGAATTTTGAGCACGAGTGGGAGCGGGCGCACCTGGAAAAGAGTCGCGACCTGGTGTTCAAGAACACCTACCAAGACATCGAAACCATTTTGCGCCTGGGCACCGAAAACGGCACCCGTTTTGAGTTTGAGTGCTACGACATCAGCCACCTGTACAACCTGGCGCACTTCAGGGATCGGGGGCTGGTCACCGGGCCTTTGTTTGTGCAGTCGGTGTTCGGCATTTTGGGTGGCATCGGCCCGCACCCCGAAGATCTGATGCACATGCGCCGCACGGCCGATCGCCTGTTTGGCAACGATTACCAGTGGTCGATTCTGGGCGCCGGCAAAGGCCAGATTGCACTGGCCAGCATTGGCGCGGCCATGGGCTCGAATGTGCGCGTGGGCCTGGAAGACTCGCTGTGGATTGGCCCTGGAAAATTGGCCGAGTCCAGCGCACAACAAGTCCAGCGCATCCGCACCGTGCTCGAAGCCCTGAACCTGGAGATTGCCACACCCGATGAGGCCCGCAGTATGCTGGCGCTCAAGGGCGGGGATCGGGTGAACTTCTGAGGTTCAGAGGGCTTTGGATCATGGCTCAAGTCGCAGACCAAGCAGCTCAGTCAGCGATGTTCATCCATCGCTAGTGAACCGTCGTTATCCAATATCGGGCAGGTGGCTCTGTTCGGATCAGGGCTTGATGGACGTTGTATCCAGACTTTCGGTGAAAGCTTCAAACAAGCGGCTGTAATTCATGGAGTACATAGGCATGACCGTGCTGGGCCAGGCGCTGGTGATCAGCAAAACGGCTTTGCGGCTGCGATCCAAGAACAAGTGTTGACCAAAAATCCCCAACATGACTGGCTGGTTTTCGCCATGCAGCCAAAAATGGTATCCATAGCCATAAATACGATTGACCCCCTTGCCTTTATGAAAGTGTTCGGGCTGAGCACTCATGCGCGTGGCTTCATCCAAGTAAGATTTTGAGATGACCTGTCGGTCACCGACCTTGCCGTCGTTGACGATCATCAGTCCCAGCCTTACCCAGTCTCTTGCGGTGGCAGCAAACCCCATCAGGCCCATGGCGTGACCAGCGCCGTCCAGTTGCCATGTTCCGCTGTCTTGAGCACCAATGGGGCCCCAAATTTTTTCCTGCATGTACTGACAGATGGATTGTCCTGTGGCGTGAGAGACAACCTGATTGAGTACGATGGATTCAATGCCTGCATAGTTGAATTTGGTGCCGGGCGTGTGAAAGGGATTGCCTTTGAATAAATTGATGGCCGTGATTGCGCCTTGTGACTCCAGGTGGGATACGGCGCGGGAATTGTCATCCGTTCCAGAGTAGTTTTCGCTGTAGATCCTGCCTGAGCTCATGCGCAGCAGATGTCGCAAGCTGATGGCCCCATATGCCGAATCCGCAATGGCGGGGACATACTTGCTGGCGGGGTCATCCAGTGAGGCGATCTTGCCTTCGTCTAGCGCAATGCCCACCAACAGGCTGGTGATGGACTTAGCCATTGAAAATGACGCGAACTTGTCGGAAGCTAAGCGCATGCGCGGGTAGCGCTCTTCCAGAATTTTGTCAGCTTGCGCTGCGATCAAGGACGTGACTTGGAAGGTTTCTATAAAGTCATCCAGGGTTCGGGTCCCGCCAATAGGGAAGCGTGCATAACTCAGCGGGCGAGGTAACTGTCCTTGTCCCAAGCTTCGACTTTGTGTCCCCGGCTCGATGGTGCAAGAGTTGAAGTATTTGGCCCAGTTGGAAAACGTGGCCACCCTGACTGGCGCAAAAGTGTGGAAGTCCTTGGCTGCAGCGGGCAACTTGTATTTTTGCTCGCGCTCTTTCAGAAAGGCAGCTGTGTCGGCCTGTGCCCAGCACGAAAACATCAACAGGGCGAGGGCCAGGGTTTGATAAGGTTTCATCATGGGCAGCGTCTCGGGGTCACATGTTGCGTCGGTACTGCCCACCCACCTCAAACAAGGCGTTGGTGATCTGGCCGAGTGAGCAGACCCGTACCGCGTCCATCAGCACTTCGAACACGTTGCCGTTGTCGATCACGGCTTGTTGCAGGCGTTTGAGCATGGCGGGTGATTCTGCGGCGTGCAGGGCGTGGAAGTCGTTCAGGCGCTTGAGCTGGCTCTGCTTTTCTTCCTCGGTCGAGCGGGCCAACTCCAGCGTTTCCATCACTTCGTCGCCCTTGGGGTTGCGGAAGGTGTTGACGCCGATGATGGGCAGCTCGCCGGTGTGCTTGAGCATCTCGTAGTGCATGGACTCGTCTTGGATCTT
>CANGZO010000163.1 GCA_947458305.1 Comamonadaceae bacterium | reverse complement strand
CTCATGGGGTCCCTCTGAGGGTTGTGAAAAATGAAGATTTTACCTGTCCGGAAGGGGTTCCGGGAATCAGGCCATGAACATGCCACCATTGACATGCAATTCCTGTCCGGTGACATAGCCAGCACCCGGTCCCGCCAAGTAGGCGACTGCGTGCGCGATGTCATCGGGTTGTCCCAAATGGCCCAGAGGAATCTGACCCAACAAGGCTTTGTGTTGTTCTTCGGGCAGGCTGGCCGTCATGTCGGTGGCAATGAATCCAGGGGCCACACAGTTGACAGTGATGTTGCGGCTGCCCAACTCGCGGGCCAGCGCACGTGTCATGCCTGCCACACCGGCCTTGGCCGCCGCGTAATTGGCTTGGCCGGGGTTGCCAGAAGCGCCCACCACGCTGGTGATGCTGATGATGCGGCCATAGCGCTGCTTCATCATGGGGCGGATCACGGCGCGGCTCATTCGGAACACCGCCTTGAGGTTGGTGTCAAGCACCGCGTCCCAGTCGTCGTCTTTCATGCGCATGGCCAAGGTGTCGCGGGTGATGCCCGCGTTGTTGACCAGCACTTGCAAACCGCCGTGTTCTTTCACGATGGCGTCAATCAGAGCCTCGCCAGCAGCAGCATCGGTCACATTCAAGTTGGCCCCACGGCTGCCGGGGTAAGCCGACAAAGTCTGGCTGATTTTGCTGGCGCCGTCATCGGTGGTGGCGGTGCCAATGACCACGTAGCCCGATTTGGCCAAATGCAGGGCAATGGCGGCACCGATGCCGCGAGATGCGCCAGTGACCAAGGCCACTTGTTTTGGGGTATCGCTCATGCGAGGAGTCCTTTCACTTCGGCCAAGGTGGCCGGGTCATACAGCGCCACGCCGTTCAAGTCGGCATCGATGCGCTTGGTCATTCCGGCCAGCACTTTGCCAGGGCCGCATTCGACCAGAGTGCTCACGCCGCGGGCCTTGATGGCCTGCACGCACTCGACCCAGCGCACCGGGCCAAAGGCCTGACGGTAGAGCGCGTCGCGGATGCGGTCGGCATCGGTTTCGATGGCCACGTCGATGTTGTTGAGCACCGGGATCTGCGGTGCAACCAAAGTCAGAGTGGCGAGCTTATCGCGCAGCTTTTCAGCCGCTGGCTTCATCAAGCTGGAGTGGAATGGGGCCGAGACGGGCAAAAGCAGCGCACGCTTGGCGCCCATACCCTTGAGCACTTCGCAGGCTTTGTCCACCGCGGCCTTGCTGCCCGCGATCACGGTTTGCGCGGCATCGTTGAAGTTCACGGCTTCGACCACTTCGGCGCTGCCGGCGGCGAATGTGGCTTGAGCCTCTTTGCAGCCTTCAATGACTTTGTCAGAAGCCAAGCCCAAAATGGCGGCCATCGCGCCCACGCCAACGGGCACGGCTTCTTGCATGGCGGCAGCGCGCAGGCGCACCAGCGGCGCAGCTTGTGACAATGTGAGCACGCCCGAAGCCACCAAGGCGCTGTATTCACCCAGAGAGTGACCGGCGACCACAGACGGCTTGGCGCCGCCTTCTGCCAGCCAAGCACGGTAAGCGGCCACAGCCGACACCAACATCACGGGTTGGGTGTTGGTGGTCATGGCCAGCGCTTCTTTGGGGCCTTCGTGGATCAATTTCGCCACGTCTTCGCCGAGGGCGTCGGAGGCTTCTCTCAAGGTTTCAAGCACCACAGGGTGGTCGCCCCAGGCATCCAGCATGCCTACCGATTGAGAACCTTGGCCGGGAAAAACAAAAGCAAATGTCGTCATGTGCAAATTTTGTATCTGGTATGAATCAAGTCTGGCCTTAGAGCGACGCAGACTCCCATGGGTCATGTGGTTAGCGGATCAGTAGCGCAAGAGGACAGAGCCCCAAGTAAAGCCCCCGCCAACGCCCTCGAGCATCAGGGTCTGACCGCGCTGGATACGACCATCGCGCACAGCGGTGTCCAGCGCCAAAGGAATCGAGGCGGCCGAGGTGTTGCCGTGCTGGTCGACCGTGACCACCACCTTGTCAGGGCTGAGCTTCAGTTTCTTGGCCGTGCTTTGCATGATGCGGATGTTGGCTTGGTGAGGGATCAACCAATCGATGTCTGTATCGGTCAGATTGGCCTTGGCCAAGCTGGCGCGGGCGGTTTCTTCAAGCACACCCACGGCCAGTTTGAAGACCGCTTGGCCGTCCATCTTCAGCACCGGATCGCCCAAGATACCGCCGCGATTGACGTGACCGGGCACGCACAAAATGTCTTTGTACTTGCCGTCGGCATGCAAATCCGTGGACAAGATTCCGGGCTGATCCGAGGCCTCCAGCACCACAGCGCCAGCGCCATCACCAAACAACACGCAGGTGGTGCGGTCCTTGAAGTCGAGGATGCGGCTGAATATTTCTGAGCCAATGACCAAAGCGCGTTTGGCTGAACCCGTCTGGATCATCGAATCGGCAACGGTCAAGGCATAAATAAAGCCGCTACAAACGGCTTGGACATCGAATGCAGGACAGCCCGATGCGCCCAGTTTGTGCTGGACCATGGTCGCCACCGAGGGGAAGACCATGTCGGGCGTTGAGGTGGCCACAATGATCAAGTCGATATCTTGGGCGGTCAAGCCTGCTGCGCTCAGGGCATGCCGAGCGGCTTGGGTGGCCAAATCGCTGCAGCCTTGCTCGTCTGCAGCAAAGTGGCGCGCGCGGATTCCCGTGCGCTCGACGATCCAATCGTCGGAGGTTTCGACACCTTGCTGAGCCAGCTCAGCGGCAAGGTCGGCGTTGCTCAAGCGCCTGGCAGGCAGATAACTGCCCGTGCCCAAAATGCGTGAATAAATTCTCATAAAGAGGCGGCCGCAGTGTCTGAGTGCTCTGCCTGTGCGCCCATCAACAAGGGGGCAGCATGGGCAATGCGCTCGCGCACGCGATCCAACAATTGGTTTCGGGCTGCATCATAAGCTCGGCTCAGGGCATTTTCAAAAGCCAACTCATCGGCAGAGCCATGGCTTTTGAAAACCAGACCACGCAAGCCCAGCAAGGCCGCACCGTTGTACCGACGGTGGTCAACCCGATTTTTAAAAGCAGATAAGACCGGATAAGCGAACAAAGCCGCAATTTTGGTAAAGATGCTGCGCGAGAACTCAGCCTTGAGAAAGCCGCTGACCATCGTGGCCAAGCCTTCACTGGCTTTCAGGGCCACATTGCCCACAAAGCCGTCGCAGACCACGATGTCGACCGTGCCCTTGAAGATGTCGTTGCCTTCCACGTTGCCATGAAAGTTCAAATCACCCGAGTTGGCAGCCGATCGCAACAGTTCACCTGTTTTTTTGATGATTTCATTGCCTTTGATGGCCTCTTCACCAATGTTGAGCAAGCCCACCGTGGGTTGGTCTTTGTTTTGCAACACCGACACCAAGGCCGAGCCCATGACCGCGAACTGCAGCAAATGCTCAGGTGTGCAATCCACATTGGCCCCCAAATCCAGCATGGTCGTGCCACCGCCCTTGAAATTGGGCATTTGCCCTGCGATGGCCGGACGGTCGATACCGTCCATGGTCTTGAGGACGTAACGGGCAATGGCCATCAACGCCCCCGTATTGCCCGCAGAGACAGCCACCGAGGCTTTGCCATCGCGCACTTGCTCAATGGCCAAACGCATGGAAGAGTCTTTTTTCTTGCGCAGCGCCACCTCCAAGGGGTCATCCATTTCCACCACTTCGGAGGCCACGACCACTTGCGCCCGTGGATCCGAAAACCCTGCCAAGGCCTCCGCCCGACCCACCAAGATCAAGCGCGCGTCTGGGTGAGCGGTCAAAAATCGGCGGCAAGCCGCGAGCGTGACGCGAGGACCATGGTCGCCGCCCATGCAATCGACAGACACAGTGATCGGGTTGGGTGATGTCATGTCATCCTTCGGATCAAAACCGGGAGAAATACAAGCCATAAACTAAAAAGCCCGAGGCTACTCAAAAAGTAGCGCCGGGCCTCTGAAGGCTTGAGGGCTGCGGGCCGATCAGGCTTCCGATTTGTTTTTGAGCACTTGACGGCCGCGGTAGAAGCCGTTGGGGCTGATGTGGTGACGCAGGTGTGTCTCGCCAGTCGTTGGCTCCACAGCGATACCAGGCACGTTCAGTGCGTTGTGCGAACGGTGCATGCCGCGCTTGGAGGGCGACTTCTTGTTTTGTTGGACGGCCATGGTGGCTCCTTGAAAGCTTGGAGGCCGCGACGATGTGAACGCAGCTTCTGGTTGAAGGGATGTCACTTGGCGCACCAAGCGAAGCTCATGATTATAGCCCAAGCCACGTCGGCAGGATGCAACTTATTTGGAAACACCTGTTTTGAGACCCGCCAAGACGCCAAATGGGTTGGGGCGCTCGGTGGCGGCTTCAAACTCCGGATCAGCCACCGACATGGGTAAAGCCTCTGGACATACCTCGTGCAAGGGCACCAGCGGCAAGGCCAATATCAGCTCGTCTTCGACCAAAGTCAAGGCGTCAAAGTCTCGGCTGATGACCAAAATATCCTCCTCTGACTCATCGTCTAAGGCGGCTGCGGTGGCCTCATCGGCCACAAAACGAAAGGAGCGTTCTGCGCAAACGTCTTCCAAAACCGTGGTCAGGCAGCGCTGGCATTGCATCGGCAGTTGAACCGTCGCCCGCAAATCCAGCCAAATTTGATCTGCAGCACCCGCCTGCGCCACGACTCGGCCCTGAAGATGCCAATGCACAGCACCGGCCGCAGGTTCTTGCCCGTGCTGCTCAAGCGCCAAGCGAGGCCAATCGGCCAAGGCAGCCTCGCCGCGCAGGGCCAAACCCTCGCGTGCAAAAGACTGCAAATCCAAGTGTTGGGGGTCCATTTTTTTATCCATGGCAGCAGTGTAAGAGAATCACCCCTCTGAACACATTGAGATCTGCGCTTTGACAACGACTTCTGCCAAATCACCCCTTCACAGCCCCGTCAGCCGTTCTGTGGTGCTGGGCTCGACCTCGCGATACAGGCGCGAGTTGCTGGAGCGACTGCGCATTCCCTTTGAGGTGACCGCACCTGAAGTGGACGAAACACCTCAAGCAGGCGAGCGCCCCAGGGCTTTGGCCTTGCGCCTGGCTTTGGCCAAAGCAAAAGCGGTGGCAGCGCTTCACCCCGAAGCGGTGGTGATCGGCTCCGACCAGGTGGCCGATCTGGCGGGACAACCCTTGGGCAAACCCGGCGAACACGCCCGTGCGGTTGCCCAGTTGCGCCAAATGCGGGGCCAAACCGTGATTTTTCAAACCGCTTTGGCCGTGGTTTGTCTGGCTTCGGGCTTTGAGCAAGTTGATTTGGCCGAGGTGCGGGTGGTCTTTCGCGACTTGAGCGACGAGGAGATCGAAGCTTATTTGCAGGCCGAACAGCCCTACGACTGCGCAGGCAGCGCCAAAAGCGAGGGCTTGGGCATTGCCCTT
>CANGZO010000162.1 GCA_947458305.1 Comamonadaceae bacterium | reverse complement strand
GGAGGCCTCAACGGCCTCGCTGGTTTGAACGGTCATGGATTTCACTTGAGAGGCTGGCAAGGGCTTTTTGGAAGGCTCTTTGTCAGCACTTGGCTTGGACACGGAAGGCTTGGCTGCCACAGTCTTGGCAGACACAGTTTTGACTGCAACAGTTTTGGCGACGGGAGGCTGAGCTTTGACCGCCTTGGCAGAAGCCGTCAGTGGCTTGGACACTGGGGACTTGGCTTTAACAGCCGACTTGGAAGTCGGGGTGGATTTGGGCTTGGCAGCAGGAGCGGCAACCGGTTTGGCTTTGGCAGGGGCCGCTTTCACGGGCTTGGCTTTCACAGGCACGGCTTTGCTTGCTTTGACTGCTTTGGCTGGAACCGCGGGTTTGGCCTTGGCCACTGTTTTGGCTTTGGGCACCGGCTTGGCCGCCGCAGTCGGCTTGGCTGTCGTGCTTTTTTTCTGCGCTGTCGCCGCTGTCTTTGCAGCTTTCGGCGCCGCTTTGGCAGGTGCTTTTTTGGGGGTCGTCACGTCTTGTCTCCTAGCCGTGTAAAAAGGCAGCTCTCAAACGGCACGCACACCGCACGCGCCGAAGAAGCCCTGTTCATGCTCATCTCAAACCCATTTCCTGGCCATCGATGGGGCCCACACCCAATGCCCAAAAGGCAGTGTTGCAGGCGGGCGATTGTAGCCACTGGAAGGGTTGAAAATCTGACACTGAACGATTAAAGCAATTTTGGTGAAAAAAGCACGGTCCTGCGCCTTTGTCCAAGTAAGGTCGATCACACCAGACTTTGCTCGAGCCCTTGCAACAAGATGTCCTTGGGCAAATCGATGCCAATGAAAACCATCTTGCTCATTTTGGTCTCGCCTGCAGCCCACAGGGGTCCTAAATCACTGCCCATGAGCTGGTGAACGCCTTGAAAAATCACCTTTCGCTCGGTGCCGTGCATGTTCAAGATGCCCTTATAGCGGAGCATTCGAGGCCCATAGATGTTCACAATGGCCCCCAGAAAGTCCTCCAACTTGGCGGGGTCAAACGCACGCTCCGACTTAAAAACAAAGCTTTTGACGTCGTCATCGTGGTGATGGTGGTGGCCATGCTCATGCTGGTGCGAGGGGTGATCGCAATCCTCCCCATGCACATGGTCATGGTCGTGTTGGTGTGAAGGATGGTCGCAGTGCTCACCGTGAGCATGGTCATGCCCGTGGGCATCGTCTTTCAAAAAGTCGGGATCGATGTCCAACTTGGCGTTCAGATTGAAACCCTTGAGATCAAACACTTCGGACAGCGCAACTTCGCCGAAATGGACCACCTTTTGTGGGGCACGCGGGTTCATGTGCTTCAAGCGGTGCTGCAGGGCGTCCAGCTCTTGAGGCGAGACCAAATCGGCCTTGCTGATGAAGATTTGGTCGGCAAAACCCACCTGTCGGCGTGCTTCTTGGCGGTCGTTCAATTGCTGGGCCGCATGTTTGGCGTCCACCAAGGTCAAGATCGAATCGAGCAAAAAGGTCTCGGCAATCTCATCGTCCATGAAAAAAGTCTGAGCCACCGGGCCGGGGTCGGCCAAACCCGTGGTTTCGATCACGATGCGGTCAAAGCTGAGCAAGCCTTTGCGGCGCTTGGCTGCCAACAACTGCAGGGTCACACGAAGGTCTTCGCGGATGGTGCAGCAAATGCAACCATTGCTCATTTGGATGATTTGCTCGTTGGTGTCTGAGACCAGGATGTCGTTGTCGATGTTTTCTTCACCAAACTCGTTCTCGATCACCGCGATTTTTTGGCCATGGGCCTCGGTCAACACGCGCTTGAGCAAAGTGGTTTTGCCCGAACCCAAAAAGCCGGTCAGGATGGTGGTGGGGATCAGGGACATGGCGGGCTTTCGGTGAAAGACATGAAAACAAGAGTTGGGGAGTGTAGCGATGAATTCAAGCCCGAGTTCAGCCTCGCAGACTTGGCCTCATCCTGCTCATGGAGGGCCGCTCCAAGCCTTCATTTTCGCTTGGCGCGCGGGTGCGCCGCGTCATAGGTTTTGGCCAGGTGCTGAAAGTCCAGCCGCGTGTAGACCTGGGTGGTGCTGATGTTGGCGTGGCCCAGCAGCTCTTGCACGGCACGCAAGTCGCCACTCGACTGCAACACGTGACTGGCAAAAGAGTGGCGCAGCATGTGCGGATGCACCGGCGTAGCCAGCCCCGCCAACAGGCTGCGGCGTTTGAGGCGCTGCGCCACGCCGCGTGGCGTCAGGCGCGTGCCGTATTGCCCGGGAAACAGGGCCAGCGACACAGGTGATGCGCCGGAGACCGGCTGAGTCAACATGCCGGTCAATTGGGGGCGCACGGCCAACCAATGGGTCAGGGCCTCCAAGGCAGCACGCCCCAAAGGCACGCTGCGGCGCTTGCTGCCTTTGCCTTGCACCTGCACCTCGGCGTTGGCCAAATCGATCCAGCCGCGCCCGGCACGGGCCGCGTCGGCGCTGGCCACCACATCCAAACCTGTCAACTCTGCGATGCGCAGGCCGCAGCCATACAACAGCTCCACCATGGCGGCATCTCGGGCTTCGAGCCAAGGGTCGTCGTTGCCCTCTTCGTGCTCGGCCAGTTGCACGGCTTCATCCACGCCCAGCGCCTTGGGCAGGGGTTTGGCCACACGCGGGGCCCGCACATCGGCCACCGGGTTTTGCGGAATCAAACCTTCTCGGCCCAGCCAGGTGTAAAACCCGCGCCAGCCCGACAAGATGAGCGCAATGCCCCGGCCACTGCGCCCAGCGCTGTGCATCTGCGCCACCCAGCGGCGCACGTGAGCGCTGTGCACCTGCAACAAAGGCACTTGGGATGCGGCTGCCATCTCGCCCAAGCGGGTCAAATCCAGTTGGTACAGCGCACAGGTGCGTTCGGCCAAACGCTTTTCAAAGCGGACATGGTCCAAGTAACGCGAGACCAAGGGGTCCTGGGCTGCTGGCGCCGCCATGGTCGCTCAGGGTGCCCGCAACACCGACAAAGCCGCCCCGGCCAACTCGGCCAAACGCTCCAGCAAATCGGTGCCCATTTGGTTGTTGAAGCGCTGGGCATCTGGGGAAGCCAAAACCATCATGCCAAAAGCAGGCTGACCGGGCGCAGCCCGCAGCGCCAACAACGCCACAGAGGCGGCTTGGGTGGGCTCGTCCAACCATTGCACCGCCTCGTACCCCGAGTTGGGCCCCACGTAGGGCGTGTCCAAAGAGGTGGCCAAAGCTTGCACGGCCTCGGTCACGCCTTGGGCATAAGGCGCTGCGGCATGGGCCGCGTCCAAAGACCACAGGCGCAAGGCCAACTGAGGAACTTGAAACAACTCGCGGATGTTGAACAAAGCGGACTCGGCCAACTGGTCGTGGGGCGTGACCAACAATTCACAAGACCAGCGGTGCAGCTTGTCGGTCAAGATCATGTTCTCATTGCCGTGCCGAATCATGTCCATGATGCGGTGCTCCAAACCCTTGATCTTGTCGCGCAGCATTTGCGCCTGGCGCTCTTGCAAGCCCACAGCACGGTGGCTTTGCGGGTGGGTCAGCTGTACTGTGGCCAAGAGCGAGGCGTGCCGCTCAAAAAAGTCTGGCGTGTTCACCAAATAGTCGGCGATGTCGTCTTCGGTGATCGGGCTCATGGGTTCAGGCGTGCTCATGTTGGGGCTCCAAAAATTCAAGAAAGGGTGTCGGGCACATCGATCTCGCCCTCAAAAACAGAAGTGGCCGGGCCGGTCATCAGCACCGGGCTGTCGGCTTGGCCCGTCCATTCAATGGTCAAGACACCGCCCAGGGCCTGCACATCGACCCGCTGGTCCAGCCAGCCCTGACGAATGCCGGCCACCACCGCCGCACACGCACCCGTGCCGCAAGCCAGCGTCTCGCCCGCGCCCCGCTCGAACACGCGCAATTTGATTTGGCTGCGTGAGACGATCTGCATGAAGCCTGCGTTCACGCGGTTGGGGAAAGCTGGGTGGTGTTCAATCAGCGGCCCCTGGTCCAGCACCGGGAAGGTGTCCACCTTGTCCACGCGCTGGACTGCGTGCGGGTTGCCCATGGACACCACGCCCACCCGCGCAATGCCCAGCTCGCCCAGCGCCAAATCGAACACCGGCCATCCATTGACCTGATCGCTGATGAGGCCGACGGGCATGAAAGGCACACGCGCCCAGTCGAACACCGGCGCACCCATGTCCACCGTGACGCGGCCGTCCAGGTTCATCCGCAGCTCGATCTCGCCTTTTTGCACTTTCACGCGCACGGTGCTTTTGTCGGTCAGGCCCTTGTCGCGCACATAACGCACAAAGCAGCGGGCTCCATTACCGCAATGCTCCACCTCGCCGCCGTCGGCGTTGTGGATCACGTATTCAAAGTCCAGCCCCGGCGCCGGCGAAGGCCGTACGGACAGGATCTGGTCGGCCCCCACCCCAAAGTGGCGGTCAGCCAGAAAGCGGTATTGGGCCGTGGTGAGGCCCAAGCGGGCTTGCGTCTCGTCGAGCACGACAAAATCGTTGCCCGCGCCTTGCATCTTGGTAAAGCGAATGTGCATGCGGCCGATTATCACGCTTGGCAGCCTCTGGCCCGACCGATAATGAGCCATGGCACGCACAACCCAACTCCTGTACCCCCAACGTGAACCCGCGCCCCTGCGCCAAGCCGCCACCGTGCTGCTGATGCGCGATGGCCCGCAAGGCATCGAAGTACTGATGACGCGCCGATCGATGACGGCCAGCTTTGCGCCCGGTGCCTATGTGTTTCCGGGCGGCGTGATTGACGCCGCGGATGCCCAAACGCACAGCATGGCGCAGCGCCGCCCTACGCAAAGCGACTTGCACCTGACGCAAGCCATTGCCGCCATCCGCGAAAGCTTTGAAGAGCTGGGCATTTTGTTCGCCCGCCATGCCGATGGGCGCTGGGCCGACAACGCCGACATCACCCAGATCGACCGCAAAGCGCCTTTTGCCGCCCAATGCCAGTCCCGAGGCCTGACGCTGGCCGCCGATCAGGTGTTTGTGCTAGCCCACTGGATCACCGACCGCGACCTGCCGCGACGCTTTGACGTGCCCTTTTTGGTCGCCCGCATGCCCGAAGGCCAGACCCCGGTGGCGGACGAATCCGAGCAGTTCGAGCCCGTCTGGGTGCGCCCTCAAGATGCGCTGACCCGCCATGAAACGGGTGATTTTTTCATGGTCTACCCGACCATCCGCACACTGGAGCGCCTGAAAGCCTTTGCCAGCGTAGACGCGGTGTTGCAGGCCTGCGCCGTGAATGACGAGCCGCTGTGGACCAGCTGCCCCCGCGCGGGCTGGCTGGCGGGCAACGACGCGCGCTACATGGAGCACGAAGCCCCGTTTGGCGAGTTGGCCTTGGTCACGCCCGACGGACAAATCCACCACCACCTGGACTGGAAAACCGACCAGCCCGTGCCACTGCTCAAGAACGTGCAGCGCCTCACCGCCCCCAACCCCGGCGTGATGACCGGCCCCGGCACCAACAGCTACCTGGTGG
>CANGZO010000161.1 GCA_947458305.1 Comamonadaceae bacterium | reverse complement strand
CCGGCTTTGACCTTGTCGCCCGCCTTGACCGCAAACGACACGACCTTGCCGGGCATGGGGGCCGTGAGGCGACCGCCTTCTTGCGCGGCTTCACCAGCATGTGCCAACGGGTCGAGCACGGTGATGCGGGTCGCGCCTTGCGGCGTGAAGAGGTGCGCGGTTTCGCCTTGCCAGTCGAGCTGGCTTAAAACTCGTGAGGCGCTGCCCCACTGCACCCACAGGCCTGCGCCAGAGGCGGCAAATGTCAGCACGCCAGATGCAGTTTCGTCGCCTTCCAGCGACAGGCTCAAAGCGCCGTCATGCAGGTAGTTCAGACGGGCTGAACGCGGCTGGTCTTGCCAGACAAATTCAAAGCGGCGCTGCGCCAGGCCGTGCGACTGCCAGCCATCGCGGCGACTGAAGGGATCTGCGCCCTGAAGAGCTTTTTCGGCGTGTAGGGTGTGGGCCACCACGGCGGCCACGGCTGCGGCTAAGCCCACAGTTTCTTGTTTGAACAGCACAGCAGCCTCGCGCTGGATCAGTGCGGTGTCGAGCTTGGCGGTGGCAAACGCCTCGCTGCGGACCACATGGCGCAAGAACTGCACATTGGTGTTCAGGCCCACGATGTGGGTTTGCGCCAAAGCGTTGTCCAGCCGGGCCAGCGCTTGCTCGCGGGTGTCGCCGTGCACGATCAGCTTGGCCACCATGGAGTCGTAAAACGGGCTGATGGTGTCGCCCTCGCGCACGCCGTCATCCACACGCACCGTGCTTCTTTCAAAGCTGCTCGCCTGGGGCTTGCGATAGACCTGCAAGGTGCCTGTGGCAGGCAAGAAGTTGTTGTCGGGGTTCTCGGCGCAAATGCGCGCCTCAATGGCGTGTCCCTGGATGCGCAACTGGTCCTGGCGCAGTGGCAACGGCTCGCCACTGGCCACACGCAGTTGCCACTCGACCAGATCGAGGCCGGTGATGGCTTCGGTCACCGGGTGCTCCACCTGCAGGCGGGTGTTCATCTCCATGAAGAAAAACTTCATGGACTCGGGTTGGTCATACGCCGTTTGCTCGACGATGAATTCCACCGTGCCTGCACCCACATAGTTCACCGCTTTGGCTGCGGCCACAGCCGCCGCGCCCATCTGCGCACGCAGGGCCTCGGTCATGCCAGGGGCAGGGGCTTCTTCGAGCACCTTTTGGTGGCGGCGCTGCACCGAACAGTCGCGCTCAAACAGGTACACACAGTTGCCTTGCGTGTCGCCAAACACCTGAATCTCAATGTGGCGTGGGCGCTGCACATACTTTTCAATCAGTACCGCATCGCTGCCAAAGCTGTTGATCGCTTCGCGCTGGCAACTGGCCAAAGCGGCGGCGAAGTCTTCGGACTTTTCGACCACGCGCATGCCCTTGCCACCACCGCCTGCGCTGGCCTTGATGAGCGCGGGGTAACCAATGCGGTCGGCCTCGCGCTGCAGCAGCGCCGGGTCCTGGTCCGCGCCGTGGTAGCCGGGCACCAGAGGCACACCAGCGGCTTCCATCAATCGCTTGGACTCGGCCTTGAGGCCCATCGCCAAAATCGCCGATGCGGGCGGGCCAATGAACACCAAACCCGCTGCGGCGCAGGCCTTGGCAAAGTCTTCGTTCTCGCTCAAAAAGCCGTAGCCGGGGTGCACGGCCTCAGCGCCCGTGTCTTTGGCGGCTTGCAAAATGCGCTCCCAACGCAGGTAGCTGTCTTTGGGGGCCGAGCCGCCCACATGCACAGCTTCGTCACACGCTTGCACATGCTTGGCCCCAGCGTCGGCGTCCGAATACACGGCCACGGTTTGGATGCCCAGACGGCGGGCGGTGGCGGCAACACGGCAGGCGATTTCGCCACGGTTAGCGATCAGTATTTTTTTGAACATCTCTTTTTCCTCACACCAACCAGTTGGGTTTTCGTTTTTGCAAAAAGGACTGCACGCCCTCTTTGCCTTCGCTGCTGGCGCGGATGTCAGCGATGGCGGCCACGGTTTGCGCCACCAACGCGTCGTTGATCCCGCGCTCGGCCACGTCTTGCACCAGCTTTTTACACGCGCGCACGGCGTTGGGGCTGGCGTTCACCAGCGCTTGGGTCAGCTCGGCCACTTTGGCGTCCAGCGCATCGGCCCGTACCACCTCGTGCACCAGGCCGATGCGGTGCGCCTCGGCCGCGCCAAAGCGCTCGGCCGTCAAAAAGTAGCGGTGCGCCGCACGCGCACCCATGGCGCGGATCACATAGGGGCTGATGGTGGCGGGGATCAGGCCCAGCTTGACCTCGCTCAGGCAATAGTTCGCTGTGTCCACGCTCACCGCCATGTCACACGCCGCCACCAAGCCCATGCCGCCCGCGTACACATCACCTTGCACGCGAGCGATGGTCGGCTGTGGGCATTCATAAATCGCACGCAGCATGGCGGCCAACTCGCCCGCATCGGCCAGGTTTTCATCGCGGGTGTAGTCGGCCATGCGGCGCATCCAGTTCAGGTCTGCGCCTGCGCAAAAAGCCGGGCCCTCGGCGGCCAGTACCACGCAGCGCACGGCGCTGTCCTGAGCCCCCGCCAGAAAAGCGTTTTTCAGCTCGGCAATGACTTCGTCGTTGAAGGCATTGCGCACATCGGGGCGCGACAGCGTGATGGTGTGCACGCCGCCTTGGGTCGAAATTTTCAGGGTTGTACTCATGCTTTGGGCGCCTGTTCTGCCAAAAGGAAATAAACCATGTCCAACTCGGGGCAAGGCTGGCCCATGGCCGTCAGTGCCGCCGTGATCTGGCCACGGTGGTGGGTGGCGTGGTTGAACACATGCGACAAGGTGGCTGCAAACGGCAAGGACAGGGGATCGCCCTGGCTGGTCCGGTAGTCCAGTTGGCCATCAAAACGCTCGGCGCTCCAGCTGGCGATCAATGGCGTCCAGTTGGCCGATCCGCCCTTGAGCGCCTGCGCCAGGCGTTCGCGGTGAGGTTCAACCTCGGCGTCCAGCGCCAGCACCGGCGATGTGCCTTTGGCAAAACGCGCATACCAAAGCAGGTGCTCGGCCACCAGCATGTGGTTCATCGTGCCGTGGATGCTTTTGAAGAACAGGCCCACGTCGCGCTGGTAATCTTCGCCCGGCACACGCGAGACCGCTTCAAGCAGGCGGTGCGTGGCCCAGACGTGATAACGGGCTTGGCCGCTGAAGTGTGCATGCCAAGTCGATGAGGCGTTCATTGTGGCCATGTCTCCAGTCCTCCCAATTTTTTGAGTGATTCAAAGTCGGCGTCACGGTGCAGCAGCGCGTGGCCGTGCGTCATGCAGTAGCTGGCCAGCAGCACGTCAATGGGACTGCGCACGGTGCGGCCCTGGCTGCGCAATTGCCGATAACGCTCTGCCGCCTTCAACACAGGCGCTGTGCCCCCGATTTCCACCTGCGGCAATGCGCTCATGAGGGTTTGGGCATCGCGCATCAAGGCCCCTTCGCGAAAACCACGCATGACCTCGAACAGCACCAAATCGGCCATGCCGACCTCCACACTGGAATCACCCAGGCAGCGGGCCAAGGTCTGGCTTTGCGCACTTCGCCCATCACGGAAGAAGTCAATCCAGACGCTCGAATCCACCAAGATCATGGAGCCTTGCTCCGTTTTGCAGCGGCCGGTTTTTTGGCTTTTACCGAGCGTCCGGTCTTGGCTGCAGGTTTGGGTTTCACGTTGTACGCGCCCTGTGGCTCTTGGACGGCCATGGCCGAGGCCTCTGGCGTGCGAGTCTGTGCCCAAGCGGCGTCTGAGTCATCCCATTGCAACTTGCCACGCAAAGCCAGCAAACCGTTGTAGATCTGCCGGCGACGAACCAGGCGCAAGCCCTCTTCGACCGCTTCCTTTTTGGTCTTGAAGCCGCCAGCAGCCATGGCTGCAGCCATCAAGTCGTCGTCAATTTCAATGTTGGTTCGCATGATCCCAGCCCCTTAATGTGTATGAATTTAAAAAATCATACACATCACATGCGGAAAAGTCCAAATTTCGTCTCGGGTATCGGGGCATTGAGCGATGCGCTCAAACCCAACGCCAGCACGCGGCGGGTGTCGGCCGGGTCGATGATGCCGTCGTCCCAGATGCGGGCGGTGGCGTAGTAGGGGTGGCCCTGGTCTTCGTATTGCTGCTTGATCGGGGCTTTGAAGGCTTCTTCTTCTTCCATGCTCCACTGGCCGCCCTTGCCCTCGATGCCATCGCGCTTGACGGTGGCCAAGACGCTCGCGGCTTGCTCGCCGCCCATGACGGAGATGCGGGCATTGGGCCACATCCACAAGAAACGAGGGCTGTAAGCGCGGCCGCACATGCCGTAGTTGCCCGCGCCAAAGCTGCCGCCAATGATGATGGTGAATTTGGGCACCGCAGCGGTGGCCACGGCCGTGACCATCTTCGCGCCATTGCGGGCGATGCCTTCGTTTTCGTATTTGCGGCCGACCATGAAGCCGGTGATGTTCTGCAAGAAGACCAGTGGGATCTTGCGCTGGCAGCACAGCTCGATGAAGTGCGCGCCCTTCAAGGCCGACTCGCTGAACAAAATGCCGTTGTTGGCAATGATGCCCACCAGCATGCCTTCGATTCGGGCAAAGCCACAGATCAAGGTGGTGCCAAAGCGCGATTTGAATTCGTCGAACTCCGAGCCATCGACGATGCGGGCGATGATTTCGCGGACATCAAAAGGCTTGCGGGTGTCCGTGGGGATCACGCCATACAGCTCTTGCGCATCAAACTTCGGGGGCACGGGCGCGTGCGTGGCGATGTTGGGGGTCTTTTGCGCGTTCAGGTTTTTCACGGCCTGACGCGCCAACGCCAGCGCGTGCACATCGTTTTGCGCCAAGTGGTCGGCCACGCCACTCAGGCGCGTGTGCACATCACCACCGCCCAAATCTTCGGCACTCACCACCTCGCCGGTGGCAGCTTTGACCAGCGGCGGGCCGCCCAAAAAGATGGTGCCCTGGTTTTTGACGATGATGGTCTCATCGCTCATGGCGGGCACATACGCGCCACCCGCCGTGCAACTGCCCATGACCACCGCGATCTGCGCGATGCCTTGGGCGCTCATATTGGCCTGGTTGAAGAAGATGCGGCCAAAGTGGTCGCGGTCGGGGAAGACCTCGTCCTGGTTGGGCAAGTTGGCGCCACCCGAGTCCACCAGATAGATGCAAGGCAGGTGGTTTTGCTGCGCGATCTCTTGTGCCCGCAAATGCTTTTTCACCGTCATCGGGTAATAGGTGCCGCCCTTCACCGTGGCGTCGTTGCACACGATCATGCAGTCCACCCCGCTCACACGGCCGATGCCCACGATCACGCCCGAGCTGGGTGCGTCGTTGTTGTACATGTTGAGCGCAGCCAGTGGCGCGACTTCCAGAAAAGGCGTGCCGGGGTCGAGCAGCATCTGCACGCGGTCACGCGGCAGCAGCTTGCCCCGGGCGGTGTGCTTGGCACGGGGGGCCTCGCCGCCGCCTTGGGCCACACGCTCCAAGTGGGTGCGCAGGTCATCGACCAATG
>CANGZO010000160.1 GCA_947458305.1 Comamonadaceae bacterium | reverse complement strand
CGACCACGTCGCCCACGTAGGACACCAAGTGGCCTTTTTTCTTTAGCTCTTCGATCATGGCCATGGGGCCACGCTTGCCGTCTTCTTCGGGCTTGAAAGGGGCGCCTTCGCGGGTGTTTTTCAACATCGCCAGGTAGTGCAGCGGGATGTCGGGGCGGCTCCAGGCATCAGGTGCGGGCGACAGGTCGTCGGTGTTGGTCTCACCGGGCACCTTGAAGACGGTGATGGTGATTTTTTTCTCGACTTCAGGGCGGCTGGTGAACCACTCGGCCTCAGCCCAGCTTTGCATGACTTCTTTGGCCTTGGCGTTACCGGCCTTGGATTTTTCGGCGACATCGTTGAAGAAGTCAAACATCAGCAAGGTTTTCTTCAGGCCTTCCGCGGCCACAGCAGCGACTTCGGCGCTGTCGAGCAATTCGATCAGCGGGTGCACGTTGTAGCCGCCCACCATGGTGCCGAGCAATTCGGTGGCCTTGGCCTTGGAGACCAAGCCCACGCTGATTTCGCCGTGCGCCACAGCGGCCAAGAAAGAGGCCTTGACCTTGGCCGCATCGTCCACGCCCGGGGGCACGCGGTGGGTCAACAAGTCCATCAAAAAGGCGTCTTCGCCTGCAGGCGGGTTTTTGATCAGTTCGATCAGTTCAGCGGTTTGTTTGGCATCCAAAGGCAGTGGCGGGATGCCAAGGGCTGCGCGTTCGGCGGCGTGGTCTCGGTAGGCTTTCAACATGGTTTTTCTCCGGTGAGTCGAGGTTTCAAGAGTTATCGCCCCAAGCCTTTGGTATCGAACAGGCTGGGCGGGGGATTGGTTTTCATGGCTTCGGCATAGGCCAACTGATCGGGGTGAGCGCACTCATCCGCCAAACGTCGGCCCCTTTTCTGATCCATCAACATGGATTTGTTGGCCAACTGGAGCCAAACAGCACCTGCTTTTTTGTCTTCCAAACGCAGAGCACCCGTGGTGGTCTGAACGGGGAACATGCGGTATCGAAAGCCTTTGCCATGCACATGGAAAAAGCCTGGCTGCCGGGGATCGGCCTCAACTCGAACACTGGCGCCCAGTTCACAAGACAAGTTGCCCTGATGAATTTGCTGAGCAATCAACAACTCAGGCGACAAAGAGGGCACCACCGCTTGTTCAGGAGCAGCAGCCGTCCTGTCAGGGGTGGCCGCCAAAGGCGGCACGTCGGCTGCGGCTGCGGCTGCGGCTGCGGCTGCGGCTGTGTTTGCGGTTGAGTTTGGCGTTGCGGTGATGGGGGCAACAAGTGCGGATGCCTCCCCTGTTGTGGGGACTGTGCTTGCTGGCGCGGCAAGTGATGCAGAGTGTGCCGCTGCTGCAGCCGCAGCCGCTGCTTGCAAGCGGGCCGTGACGTCTGCAGACACCACGCGAGGTGGCGCTTGGCGAATCGGTGGGGAGGTCTCGGATTTGGACTTGGGCGCGGCTTGGGTGCGGATTTGGCTTTGAGCCCAAACGGGCAAGGCCAAGACTGCCCACAAAAAAATCCAGCGGGTGAGCCAACGCGCAGCCAAGTTCAGTTTCATGGGGACCCCTCAGCGCTTGAAGGAGCGAGAAAAAACACCTGAACTTCTGGCGGCAAAAAACACCCCGTCTGATGCGCGCGGGTGATTAACTGCCAAAAAAAGCGGTAACTGGCACGATCGTGCAATTGCCCCGCATGGCTGATCGGCGCCCACTCTGCCGCTTGGGCGGCCAAGATGATCTGGGCGGCTTGTTCGATCTGCGCCTCACTGGGGGCCATGGCCTCCAAAATGGGACGTATCTGATCAGGGTGAATGCTCCACATGCGGGTGTAGCCCAGCTCGCGGGCCGCTTTTTGGGCCGCATTTCGGATGGCATCGGGGTTTTTGAACTCGGTCACCACGCAATGCGAGGGCACTTTGCCATGGGCATGGCAGGCACTGGCGATCTCGAGCTTGGCGCGCAGCACCAGAGGATGGGTGAATTGCCCCTCAATGCCCATGCCGTCGGCTGGAATGGCGCCACCGTGGGCAGAAACAAAATCCATCAAGCCAAAACTGATGGACTGCACACGGGGATGGGCAGCGATATCAAAAGCACGGTGCACTGCTGCCGGCGATTCAATCAGCACATGCAATGGCAAATCGCGGGCACCCGCCTCGATCAAAGCCTGCTCGGCCTGTTGTACATCGGCCACCGACTCGACTTTGGGCACCATGATGTGCGTCAAGCGGCCTGCGGCTTGGCCAGCAATGGCCGCCATATCGGCCTGAAAACAGGGGTGATCGACGGGGTGCACCCGCACACCCACACGGGCTTCGTGTGCTGCGCCCAGGGCCAGCTCAGTGACCAGCGCGGCGTGCTCGGCTTCGCCACCCACAGGTGCGCCGTCTTCACAATCCAAGGTGACATCAAAAACGCAAGTGCCGAACTCTTGCGTCATGTCCGCTTGTAACTGCAAGCTTTTGCGCATTCTCGCCTCTACGCCGCTGTAATGGTCACAAACCGGCAGCTGAACGCTACCGGCTTGTGCTCCCAACAGAACGTCGCGAGGATGGCTCACAGAGAGTCTCTGAAAGGCAATCAGATCAAGTGGGCCACGCCAGCTTGCTCGTCGGTCAACTCTTTCAGCGTCTTGTCAATGCAGCCTTGGCTGAAGGCGTCAATCTCCAGACCTTCCACGACTTTGTACTCGCCGTTTTCGCAGGTGACAGGGAAGCCGAACATGACGTCTTTAGGAATGCCGTACCAGCCTTGCGATGGAATGCCCATGGTGACCCACTTGCCGTTGGTGCCCAAGGCCCAGTCACGCATGTGATCGATGGCCGCGTTGGCAGCCGATGCCGCCGAGGACAAGCCACGGGCTTCAATGATGGCCGCGCCGCGCTTGCCCACGGTGGGCAAGAATACGTTGGCGTTCCATTCCTGGTCGTTGATCATGGCCTTGACCGACTCGCCCTTGATGGTGGCAAAGCGGTAGTCGGCGTACATGGTGGGCGAGTGGTTGCCCCAGACGCACAATTTTTCGATGTCGGCCACGGCTTTGCCAGTCTTAGCGGCGATTTGCGACAGCGCGCGGTTGTGGTCCAGACGCAGCATGGCGGTGAAATTGCCAGGCTTGAGATCGGGCGCAGCCTTCATGGCGATGTAGGCATTGGTGTTGGCAGGGTTGCCCACGACCAAAACTTTCACGTCACGCGAAGCGACTGCGTTCAAAGCCTTGCCTTGAGCGGTGAAGATGGCGCCGTTGATGGCCAGCAACTCGGCACGCTCCATGCCTGGGCCACGTGGGCGCGAACCGACCAACAATGCATAGTCCACATCCTTGAAGGCGGTCATCGGGTCGCCATGGGCTTCCATGCCCACCAACAGAGGAAAAGCGCAGTCTTCGAGTTCCATCATCACGCCCTTGAGCGCTTTTTGTGGGCCTTCGACAGGCACTTCCAGCAATTGCAGGATCACGGGCTGGTCTTTGCCCAGCATTTCGCCAGAGGCGATGCGGAACAACAATGCGTAACCGATTTGACCTGCTGCGCCGGTAACGGCAACGCGGACGGGCTTTTTCATATGGAGAACTCCGAAAGGTTGAAAACAAGGGTTGCAGTCCATTGCCAACAATCGTGTCGGCAGGGCCATCCGGCAGACCGGATACACGCCCGTGAACCACAAAGAGGTCACGGCGCAAGCAAACAGCCGCAGAGTGTACCCGCGAAAACCCCAAATCGTCAATTTGTCTTATGTCTTATATAAGATATGATGCAGCACTTGACTTGCACACAACACGCATGCCTGTCTTTCCCCATGAACAACCACATGACTTTGAACGAAGCACCCACTGGCGCGACCGAACCATCGCCAGCCACACCTGCTTTCAGCCCGCTATACCAGCAGATCAAGGGTTTGATCTTGCAAAGTCTTCAGGCCAGCGAGTGGAAGCCCGGCGAATCCATCCCCAGTGAGATGGAGTTGGCATCGCGCTACCGCGTCAGCCAGGGCACGGTGAGAAAAGCCATCGACGAGTTGGCCAGTGACCACCTGCTGATCCGCAAGCAAGGCAAGGGCACCTTTGTGGCCACCCACGCTGAACACCAAGTGCAGTACCGTTTTTTGAAACTGGTCCCTGACCAAGGCGATCTCAACACCGAGGGTCCTGCGCAACGCCACATCGTGGACTGCAAACGCCTGCGGGCCTCGGCCGAAATTTCCCGTGCTTTGGCGCTGCGCTCAGGAGACACCGTGCTGCAAGTTCGGCGTGTCCTTTCGTTTGCAAACGTGCCCACCATCCTGGAAGACTTGTGGCTGCCAGGCGCGCCCTTCAAAGGGCTGACTGCCGGGAGACTGTCGGGTTACAACGGTCCGATGTACGCACTTTTTGAAACCGAGTTCGGCGTGCGCATGGTGCGAGCCGATGAAAAAATCAGGGCCGTTTTACCTGACAAAACCCAAAGGGAATTGCTGCAGTTGCCGCCCAATACCCCCCTCTTGAGCGTGGAACGCATAGCCTACACCTACAACGACACCCCGATGGAGTTGCGCCGCGGCTTTTACCGCACTGACACACACCACTACCGCAACGCGTTGAACTGAAATCCACCTTTGACCTCACAAAAAATGTTCAAACTGTCACTGAAATGCTCATGTCAGTTTGCTGCGTTGCAATAGAATCCACCCGTTTGTTATCCATGTCACGAACGCGTTACACCCAGAAAGTACCCACATGACTGAACTCGCCCGAAAGCGGCCTGAATTCCGCAACATCAATGCCCTGAAAGACCTGCCAACTTACCGCCTGCCGGCTGCTGGCATCGTCTCCATCCTGCACCGCATCAGTGGCTTTTTGATGTTTGTGCTGATGCCTTTGATCATCTGGATGTTTGACAATTCCATCACTTCTGAAATTTCTTTTGCCAAACTCTCATCCGCCTTCAGTCTGGGTATCGGCTTTGTTCCCGGCTGGCTCTTCAAATTGTTTGCCCTGGCACTGATCTGGGCTTATTTGCACCACTTCATCGCGGGCATTCGCCACATCTACATGGACGCTTTCCATGCAGTGAGCAAGGAATTCGGTAAATCGTCAGCAGTGGCCACTTTGGTCTTGAGCTTGGGCTTGACCGCCGTGTTGGCGGCAAAGCTGTTTGGCTTGTACTGATTTCTACGCCCCTCACTCAAAACAACAAGGAATTCCAACATGTCGTCTGTGAACTACGGCTCCAAACGCATCGTGACCGGTGCTGGCTTCGGCTTTCGTGACTGGCTGGCCCAACGAGTGACTGCAGCCCTGATGGCTTTGTTCACTGTGGTCTTGCTGGCCCAGGTGATCTTCACCTCCGGCCCCATCGGCTACGAAGAATGGGCGGGTATTTTTGCCTCTCAATGGATGAAGGTCCTGACTTTCTCCGTCATCATCGCTTTGCTCTACCACGTCTGGGTGGGCATGCGTGACATCTGGATGGACTATGTCAAACCTTTGGCTGTTCGCCTGGTTTTGCATGTTTTCACCCTGGTTTGGCTGATCGGCTGTGCTGGTTGGTCTGTTCAGGCCCTGTGGCGCCTTTGATGCGTCAGCCCTCATTTTCATTGCGCTGAAACCACACCTACCCATTTACCCATGAGCTATACCAAAGACAAAATCACCACCCGCAAGTTTGACGTCGTGATCGTCGGCGCCGGTG
>CANGZO010000159.1 GCA_947458305.1 Comamonadaceae bacterium | reverse complement strand
TTCAGCATTGTCAGGTTTTTTGCAGATAAACATAAGCACCCATGAGGGGCTGGGCTTGGTCCAGCCGCAAGGGCGCGCGGTGCACCTTGGCCCATCGCCAGCCGTGCTCTGCGGCCAGCTTTTGCAAATACGTCAGGGCGTGCGCGTAACGCAAGCTGCTGTGCAGCTGCACTTCAAAGCCCGGATCGGCCTCTTCGACGGTCAGGGCCAACCAACCGCCCGAACGCACGCGGGGGCTCAGGGCTTCAAAAACCGCCTCCAGCCAGCCCACATAAATGAACACATCGGCCGCCAGCACCAAGTCGGCTGGCTCTGTGGTCTGCTGCAGGAAGGCCACCAACTCTTGGGCATGCAGGCTGTCGTAAACCCCCAACACACGGGCCTTGGCCACCATGACCGAAGACAGGTCCACACCGGTCAAATGCTGGGCGCGGGGGCGGATCAAGGTGCCGCACAAACCAGTGCCACAGCCCAAGTCCCACACCCGTTTAAAACGTGCAGTCGGGTCCGCAGGCAGGTGCTGCAAAAGCACGCTGTGCCCTTGGTAACCCAATTGCCCGACCAGGTGCGCCTCGAAGTCATCGGCGTATTGGTCAAAAAGTTTTTCGACATAGGCCGCGGGCGCGTTCACTGCAGGCTGATCCGGGCTCAAGGCAGCCAGGTAGTAGCGGTGCAGCTCCGGGTCAGCGCCTAGTGCCAGCGCTTGTTGGTAGCCCGCAATCGCTGCAGCGGTCTGGCCCATGTCACGCTGGGCATGGGCACGCTGGCTCCAGGCCTCGGCCAAGTTGGGCGCGTGCACCAAGGCTTGGTCAAAAGCCTGCACGGCTTGAGGCAGCTGCCCGGCATAAGCCAGGCATTGACCCCAGCGCAAACAAAACTCGGCGCCATCCGCGCCCAAAGCACGCGCTTGCTCGTGGCTGTGCAGGGCCTGTGGCCATTGGCCCAAAGCCATCTGCGTGACCCCCCAAGCCACCCAGGCATCGCACTGCTGGTCATCGGCCGCCAAGGATTGGCGCAGGCACTCGTCGGCTCGCTCAAAACGGCCCAACTGCACGCAGCTTGCACCCAAGTTCATCAACACCGAGGGCCTGCCCGGTGCCAGCTGCAATGCCCGTTCAAAGAGGGATGCCGCCGCCTCAAATTGGTGGCGTTCAAACTGTTCAACGCCATCCAGAAAGGCCTGGCGGGCTTGTTCGAGTGAGGTGTCCATGCGCGCCAGTGTGACACAGGCTTTGTGACCCCAGGGGTGTGCCCATCCCGTGCAAGGCACAATGCTTTGCAACATGCGAACACCGGAGACACCATGAAAGAAACCCCCTACGCTTGGGTGGTGGTTTGGGCCACATTTGTGTGCCTGGCTGTGATCTTTGGGGTGTCGTATTCGTTTGCGGCGTTTTTTGAATCGTTCGCCGTCGAGTTCTCTGCCCAGCGGGCCGATGTGTCCTGGATCTTTGGCCTGTCGGGCTTTGTCTACTTTGTGCTGGGTGCGGGCGGCGGCATGCTGGCCGACCGCTTTGGCCCGCGCATCGTCTGCTCGGCCGGCATGGCCCTGATTGCGCTGGGCCTGCTGGCCACCAGTTGGGCCACGTCTTTGCTGGCGGTGTACCTGAGTTACGGCCTGCTGGTGGGCTTGGGCATTGCCCTGGTCTACACCCCGTCGATTGCCAGCGTGCAGCCCTGGTTCACCACCCGGCGCGGCTTGGCCGGGGGCATTGCCAGTTCGGGCGTGGGCGCAGGCACTTTGCTGGTGCCGGTGCTGGTGGCCATGGCGATTGGCCCCATGCCTTGGCGCGAGGCGATGCAGGTCTTGGCGCTGGGCGTGTTGGTGTTGGGTTTGTTGGCGGCGGCTTTGTTGCGCCGCGCCCCTGCGGCACCGGCAAACGCTTCAGGTGGCCCAGGTGCAGGCGGCTCGGCCACGGGCCTGAGCTTGCGCGAGACCTTGCGCAGCCCCACCTTCCGCTGGTTGTACCTGGCCACGGTGTTGGCATCGCCCGTGATGTTCATCCCGTTCGCGCACGTGTCGGCTTCGGCTCGCGATTTGGGCCTGAGCGAAGCGCTGGCGGTGGGCCTGGTGGGTTTGATCGGCGTGGGCAGCCTGGTCGGGCGCTTTGCCATTGGCCTGGTGGCGGACCGGCTGGGACGGGCACAGACGCTGGTGCTGATGCAGCTGTCCATGGGTGCGTCGTATGTGTTGTGGGCTTTGGCCGGTGGCCACGCTCTGCTGGCTTTGTTTGCCCTGTGGTTTGGCCTGAGTTACGGCAGCATTGTGTCGCTGCTCCCCGCCATTTGCATGGATTACTTTGGCGGCAAATCGGTGGCCAGCGTGGTGGGCACGCTCTACAGCGGCGCGGCTGTGGGCAATTTGCTCGGGCCCGTTCTGGCCGGCGCGGTGTTTGACCACAGCGGCCATTACCTGGGCGTGATGGTGGTGTGCGGCGTGCTGTCGCTGTGCGCCACCTGGGCCTCGCGGCAAATGAAGCGCAGCGGCTTGGCGAAGTATTGATCAGACAGAAGGACTTTGATGCACAACGATTTGCACGCGCTGCGGCGCATCCTCAAAAGTTGCCACACCATCGCGGTGGTGGGTTTGTCGGCCGAGTGGCACCGACCCAGCTACTTTGCGGCCAAATACATGCAGTCGCACGGCTTCAAGATCGTGCCGGTCAACCCGCGTTATGCGGGCGGCGAGATCCTCGGTGAAGCCTGTTACGCCAGCCTGGGCGACATCCCGTTCAAGGTGGACATGGTCGATGTGTTTCGCCGCAGCGAAGACGTGCTGCCGATAGCCCAGCAAGCGATGCAAATCGGTGCGAAGTGCCTGTGGCAGCAGCTGGGCGTCGCCAATACTGAAGCCGACGCCTTGGCCCAGCAGGCGGGCATGGATTCGGTGAGCAACCGCTGCGTCAAGATCGAACATGCCCGGTTGTTTGGCGGGCTCAACTGGGTGGGTGTGAACACCGGCGTTATCTCGGCGCGGCGACTGGTGTGAGACAAGCCATCGCCCACGGGGTGGGCTCCTACAAATACAAGCACGCGCCAAGCCCCATGGCCGACCTGTAGTTTTTACAATTTTTGAGCCGACTTTTTTTCACCCGAACACCATGACCGACCGCCAATTTCACCCCGAGACCCTGGCCATCCACGCCGGGCAAATTCCCGATGCGGCCACAGGCGCACGCGCCTTGCCCATCTACCAAACCAGCAGCTTCGTGTTCGACAGCGCCGAGCACGCGGCATCGCTGTTCAACCTGCAGACCTTTGGCAATGTGTATTCGCGCCTGAGCAACCCCACGGTGGCGGTGCTCGAAGAGCGTGTGGCCGCGCTCGAAGGTGGACGCGCTGCCGTGGCCAGTGCCTCAGGGATGGCGGCCGAAACCATGGCGCTCATGACCATCTTGCAGTCGGGCGACCATGTGGTGGCGGCCGGGGCTTTGTACGGCGGCTCGGTCACCCTGCTGGCCGTGAGCCTGGCCAAGTTCGGCATCGAGACCAGCTTTGTGGACGCGACAAAGCCTGAGGCTTTTGCCGCCGCCATGCGCCCCAACACCCGGGCGGTGTATGCCGAGAGTCTGGGCAACCCGAGCATGGTGGTGCTGGACATCGCTGCCGTGGCCGAGGTGGCCCACGCGCACGGCGTGCCACTCATCATCGACAACACCGTGCCCAGCCCGCTGCTGTGCAACCCGCTGGCGTTGGGTGCCGACATCGTGGTGCATTCGGCCACCAAATACCTGGCGGGCCACGGCACCACCTTGGGTGGCGTGGTGGTCGAGGGCGGCAAATTCCCTTGGGACAACGGCAAGTTCCCGGGCATGACCGAGCCGTCCAAGGGCTATCACGGTGTGAAGTTTTACGAGACCTTTGGCGACTTTGGCTTTTCCATGCGCTGCCGCATGGAAAGCCTGCGCGTGTTTGGCGCATCGCTCAGCCCCATGAGCGCCTGGCAGATTTTGCAAGGCGTCGAGACGCTGCCGCTGCGCATGAGCAAGCACTGCGACAACGCTTTGGGTGTGGCGAAGTTTTTGCAGGCCGACCCGCGTGTGGCCTGGGTCAATTACCCCGGGCTGCCCGATCACCCGCAACACGCCCTGATGCAGCGCCAGATGCGCGGCGCTTCAGGCCTGCTGTCCTTTGGTGTGAAAGGCGGGCTGGCTCAGGGCGTGACCTTCATCGAATCGGCCCAATTCATGAGCCACCTGGTGAATATCGGCGACACCCGCACCCTGATCAGCCACCCCGCCAGCACCACGCACCGCCAGCTCGACGACGACCAGCAACTGGCTGCGGGCGTGCCGCCCGACATGGTGCGCATTTCGGTGGGCCTGGAAAATCTGGACGACATCTTGTGGGACATCGACCAGGCGCTGGACAAAGCCAGCCGCTGAGTCGATGCCATGGCCCATGGGCCGACGTTACGGCTCTTGTCGCACCCTATCCGCGCCCTATCGCCCACGGGGTGGGCTCCTACAAAAACCGGACGCCTCCCCGTAGGAGCCCACCCCGTGGGCGATGGCTTGGACACCTAGCTTCATGGATGTGCTGGGGTTTCAGGCGTACCGGCCTATCAGGGTCTTCAAGCGTCGCTTGCCAGCAGCGCCTGCCGGCGCATGCGCTCTGACTGGAGCAGGCCCAATCCGGCGGCCACCACCAGCGCAATGCCGCACCAGGCCAGCGTGTTGGGCACATCGCCCCACATCAAATAGCCCAGCACCAGCGCCACCAACAGGCCGCTGTAACGGAATGGCCCGATCACGCTCATGTCGCCCAAACGCATGCTGAGCGTGAGCAAGTGGTAGCCCGCAGCCAAGCAAAGCGACGCGCCAAACAGCTGCCACAGGTGCTGTGTGGCCATCGGCTTCCAGGGCTCAAAAAGGCTCCACACACCCGCCAACACAGTGACCATGATGGCTGTTGACAAGGTGATCAACAGCGAAGGCACATGAGCGGGCACCAGACGCGTCAGAAAGTCGCGCCCCGCGTGCAGCACCGCCGCAAACAGGCAGAGCAAGGCATAGGCATTGAAGTCGCCCATGCGCGGCTGCACCACCAGCAGCACGCCCGAAAAACCCAGCAAGATCAGCGCCCAGCGGCCCAGCGTGACCCGCTCGTGCAAAAAGAACACCGCCATCAAAGTCAAAAACAGCGGGCCCGCCAAATTGATGGCCGTGGCGTTGCCCAAAGGGATGTGGAACACCGCCGTGAGGTAAGTGAAGGACGCCAGGCTGTCGAGCACAGCGCGGGCAGGCACCGAGCGCGTGAGTGTGGTGCGCCAAAGCTGCAGCTGGCCCATCCACCCAGCCAGCGCCAGCAGCAAGGTCGTGGTCATCACGCCGCGCACAAAAATCAGTTGCGGTGTGGACAGGTCAGCGCTGACCCATTTGACCAAGGCGTCGTTGACCACAAAAAATGCCATGGACCCGGTCATGGTGACGATGCCGCGCCGGTTGTGCTGGCTCATGCCGCCAGCCCTTGCAGAAACGGCAAAGACTTGGCCAGCAGCGCGTCGGGGGCTTCTTCGGCGATGTAGTGGCCGCAGGGCAAGGCCTCGCCGCTGGCCTGTGTGGCCACTTTTTGCCATTCCTTGAGCGGGTCAAAACAGCGCTGCACCACGCCTTGCGCGCCCCACAGCACCTGCAATGGCATCTGAAGCCGCCGCCCTTGCGCGATGTCTTCCCGGTCGT
>CANGZO010000158.1 GCA_947458305.1 Comamonadaceae bacterium | reverse complement strand
GGCGACAAAGAAGCCGTCAAGCAAATGGCGATTTTGGAGAAGTGCCAGGCCGCGCTGAATGACACCCAGCCGGTGCGCACCATCGACTTCAGCAAAGAAGAGCGTGTCGAACTCAAGCAGTTCTTCTTCATCACGGCCAAGCCCGCGATGTTCGTGGCCAACGTGTCGGAAGACGGCTTTGAGAACAACCCATTTCTCGACCGCCTCAAGGCCTTTGCGGCCAAGCAAAACGCGCCCGTGGTGGCCATTTGCGCCAAGATCGAAGCCGAGTTGTCCGAGATGGACGATGCGGACCGCTTGGAGTTTTTGAAGGAAATTGGCCAGGATGAGCCAGGTCTCAACCGCCTGATCCGCTCGGCTTACGGCTTGCTGGGCCTGCAAACCTATTTCACCGCAGGCGTGAAAGAAGTGCGCGCCTGGACCATCCGCGTGGGCGATACCGGCCCACAAGCCGCAGGCGTGATCCACACCGATTTTGAAAAAGGCTACATCCGCGCCCAGACCATTGCGTTTGACGACTACATTTCCTTCAAAGGTGAGCAAGGCGCCAAGGATGCGGGCAAGATGCGCGCCGAAGGCAAGGACTATGTCGTGAAAGACGGTGACGTGATGAACTTCTTGTTCAGCTCTTGAGCTTGCAAAGGTCTGCATGAAAAAACCGCTTTAAAGAGCGGTTTTTTCATGGAAAAGTCAAATGGATGGGCTTCGCAAACCTGCCAGCGGGCTGGCACCGTCAATGTTGCTCAGCAGCCGCTCTCGCCCCTTGAGCACGTGCCGCTCGGCGGTGGATTTGGCTTTGGCCTTGGAGCCTTTGACGATGGCTTCGTACAAAGTGCGGTGTTCGGCGTTGGATTGGCGCATATTGCCCGGTGCGTTGAAGTATTCGCGCCTGAACAGGTGCATTTCCTTGATGATGTCGTCGTATGCGGCCTGGGCCCGCTGGTTGTTGGCCAGCAGCAGCACCAGCGCATGGAACTTCAGGTTCAGCTCGTAATAGAGGTTGGCGTTTTCGGTTTCGCAGGCCACATCCATAGCGTGTAGCAGTTGCTCAAATTGCGCTTTGTGGCTTTCAGCGACGTGGTCGGTGGCGCGTTCTGCGGCAAAGCCAAACACCAGTGCCCGCAGGTCGTACAGCTCCAACATTTCGCGCACCGACATTTGGCGCACAAACACCCCACGGTTGAGCACGGCCGTGACCAAGCCCAAGCCGGTGAGCATGCGGATGGCTTCGCGCACGGGGCCCCGGCTGGTGCCCATGCGCAGGGCCAAAGCGGCTTCGTTCAGGCGCTCACCGGGCTTGAGTTCGCCGCTGTAGATGAGCTGCTTGAGCTGCTCAGCGACAAAAACGGGCAAACCTTGTTCGGGTTTTTCTGGGGCGGCGTTCATGGGCGATGGGTTGGAAAAAGCGTCATTTGCACGGCTTCATCCTAACTGAAGATGGCCAAAATCGCGCGATTCACGTCGCCAATGTGTCAACAATCCTTGTAAAGTGTTGACACTTTAGGGCTTGACGTTCACACTTTGAGACACTTTCAGCAAGTGTTTGCACTTGATCCCACAGCGTATTTCATTGTTCGGAGATTCCCATGCCGCACCAACCCGCCTCCGCTGCGCTGTCGCGCTTTCGGGTGATCGATTTGACCCAGGTGCGTGCTGGCCCCACGGCCTGCCGCCAGTTGGCCGACTGGGGCGCTGATGTGGTGCAGGTGCAAATGCCCGAGCACATGCGCGGCGACGACACCTTGGGCGGACAAGAGGGCTCGGACTACCAGTACACGCACCGCAACAAGCGCTCGATCACGCTGAACCTGAAAGAGCCCGAAGGCATTGCGCTGCTCAAGCAGCTGATCGCCAAGGCCGATGTGGTGGTGGAGAACTTCCGCCCGGATGTGAAGTTCCGCTTGGGCATCGATTACGAGAGCCTGAAAAAAGACAACCCCGGCCTGGTTTACGCCAGCATCTCGGGTTTTGGCCAAACTGGCCCTCTGGCCGCACGGCCGGGTTTTGACCAGATTGCGCAGGGCATGGGCGGCTTGATGTCGGTCACCGGCCTGGCCGAGCAGGGCCCCATGCGGGTGGGCATCCCGATTGCCGATTTGTGTGCCGGCATTTTTGCGGCGCAGGGCATTTTGGTGGCCTTGCTCGAGCGAGAAAAGTCTGGCCAAGGCCAGTGGCTGCACACCTCGCTGCTCGAGTCCATGGTCTACATGATGGACTTTCAGACCTCGCGCTGGCTGATCGACGAAGAAGTGGCCACGCAGGCGGGCAACTTCCACCCCACCAGCATCCCCACCGGGGTTTACAAGGCGCGCGATGGTTACATGAACATCGCGGTGTTTGGCTCCAAGATTTGGGAGCGGTTTTGCGACATCTTGGACGCACCGCAGTGGGTCACCGACCCACGCTACTGCGACAAGCCCAGTCGCTCGGTCAACCGCGATGCACTGAACGCTGAGATCAACGAACGCCTGGCCAAGCAAGACCGGGCCTATTGGATTGAGCGCTTGAACGATGGCGGCGTGGCTTGTGGCCTGATCAACAGCATGGACGAGGTGTTCAACGAACCGCAGGTTCAGCACTTGAAGATGGTGAAAGACGTGGTGTCGGTGCACCAAGGCCCGCAGCGTTTGGTGGGGCAGCCGGTGCAACTGGAGCGCACGCCCAGCACCATTGCCCGCGCCGCGCCGCGCCGGGGCGAGCACAGCGTAGAAATTCTGGGCGAGTTGGGGTTGGATGACCAGACCTTGGCCGCATTGAAATCCAAAGGAGTGTTTTGAATGTCTGAAGTGGTCTACACCTCACCCACCGAGCGGGTCAACACCTGGCTGGACGGCAGCACGCTGTTCATCCAGTTCAACAATGTGGCGCGGCACAACGCGCTGTCGGTGGACATGTGGGAAGCCGTGCCCGTGCTCTTGAACCAGGCCGAACACGACCCGCGTGTGCGTTTGGTGGTGTTCACCGGGGCCGGTGAAAAAGCCTTTGTCTCGGGAGCCGACATTTCGCAGTTCGAAGACATGCGTGCAGCCCGTGAGGCGGTCACCCGCTACGAGCACATGGCCGAAACCGCGCTGATGGGCATTTACAACTTCCCCAAGCCCACGCTGGCTTGCATTCGCGGCTTTTGCATTGGTGGCGGCATCAACGTGGCCATCAGCTGCGACATGCGCATCGCCGCCAGCGATGCCGTGTTCTCGGTGCCCGCCGCCCGCTTGGGTTTGGGGTATCGCTACTCGGCCATGAAAAACCTGGTGGATCTGATCGGCCCTGGTGCTGCCAAAGACCTGTTTTTTACGGCCCGCAAAATCAACGCACAAGAAGCCCAAAGCCTGGGCTTGGTCACGCGGGTCTGCGCGCCCGAAGCCTTGCCCGACTTGCTGGCCGAATACACCTCGGCATTGGCGGCCAACGCACCGCTGACCATTCAAGCGGCCAAGGCCATCACCCGCGAAATCCTCAAGCCTTCGACTGAGTTGGATTTGGACTTGTGCACCCAACTCATCCGCGGCTGCTTTGACAGCGCCGACTACGCCGAAGGCCGCAAGGCCTTCATGGAAAAACGCAAACCTGTCTTCAAAGGCGAGTGAGGTCCCTCATGAAATCGTATTGGATGAACATCAGCAATGGTCAAGGCCAGATGGAACTGCGTGAGGTGGACAAGCCTGTGCCCGGTGCGGGTCAGGTGCTGGTCAAGCTGCACGCGGCTTCTTTGAACCGGGGTGAATTGATCATCGGCCACGGCCTGCATGGCAAAGGCGGCAGCAAGCCCGCAGGCATGGAAGGGGCAGGGCAGATCGTTCAGCTGGGCAGCGAGACAGGTGCTTGGCAAGTGGGTGATCGCGTCATGGGCCGCTGCCCGGGCGCTTTTTCGGAATACGCCCTGATGGATGTGCGTGAAATCATGCGCGTGCCGAACAACTTGACCCTGGAGCAAGCCGCCTCCATCCCGCTCACATTTTTGGTGACCTATGACCTCTTGGTCTTGCAAGGCCACTTGAAAGCCGATCAATGGCTGCTGATCAATGGCGTGTCATCTGGGGTGGGTGTGGCCAGTTTGCAAATGGCCAAGGTCTTGGGGGCCAAAGTCATCGGCACCTCGGGCTCACAAGCCAAGTTGGACCAACTCAAGCCATTGGGTCTGGACGTGGGACTGTGCACCCGTGCGGCCGATTTCCACCAGGCCGTGTTGCAAGTCACCGACCAAAAAGGCGCCAACCTGGTGGTCAACACCGTGGGCGGCAGCGTTTTTGCCGAAAGCATGCGCTGCATGGCGTTTCAGGGGCGTTTGGGTTTTGTGGGCTATGTGGACAACACCCTCAACGCCACGATTGACCTGGAGGCCCTGCACGCCAAGCGGCTGTGTCTGTATGGCGTGTCCAATAAAAACCGCACACCGGCCCAACGTGCCGATGGCATCGCGCAATTTGCGGCGCAAATCCTGCCGGCGTTTGCCGATGGGCGCATCCAACCCCTGTTGGACCAAGTGTTTGACTTTGACCAATTGGCCGAGGCCAAAGCCCACATGGAGAGCAACCAACACACCGGCAAGATCGTGCTGCGCATCGCCAGCGCTGCTTGAGCCTCTTCCCCATCGACCGAGACTTTTCAAAACGAAGGAGACAACACCATGAACAAAAGAAACCTGATTTCCGCTTTGGTCCTTTCTTGCTTGGCCATGGGTGTGCAAGCCCAAGGCGCAGCCTATCCCAACAAACCCATTCGTCTGGTGGTCGGTTTTGCCCCAGGTGGTGCAGCCGACTATGTGGCCCGCGCCATCAGCGACGCGATGGGCAAAGCCATTGGCCAGAGCATCATTGTGGAAAACCGCGCTGGCGCAGGCTCCAGCATTGCCGCAGAAAACGTGGCCAAGGCCGCGCCCGATGGCTACAGCATTTTGTTGGCCAGCCCCAGCAGCATCTCGGTCAACCCCGCGCTCAACCCCAAGCTGAACTACACCCCCAAAGACCTGGTGCCCATCACCAAAGTCACCACCTCGCCCTTGGTGATTGCGGTCAACCCCAACCTCGGCATCAACTCGGTGCAAGACCTGATCGCGCGGGCCAAGCAATCGCCCGGCAGGATCAACTACGCCACCTCGGGCAACGGCTCTGCGCCGCACTTGGGGGCCGCTTTGTTCACCCAATTGACGGGTGTGGACATGGTGCACATTCCGTTTCGCGGGGGTGCGCCCGCCATCCAGTCGGTGATCGCGGGCGACACCCAGGTCACCTTTGGCACCCCACCTTCGGTTTTGCCCATGATTCAAGCGGGTCGCTTGAAAGGCCTGGCCGTCAGCACGCGCAACAGCTCGGCCTTGGTCCCTGGTTTGCCGGGCATGCAAGAGGCCAAACTGCCCGAGTACGCGATCGAATTTTGGTATGGCTTGTTTGTGCCCGTGGGCACACCGCCAGCGGTCATGAAGCGCATCTTTGATGCCGCGCAATCGGCCATGGCCCAGCCTTCTGTGAAAGCCGCATTGGCCCGCGAAGGCACCGATGTGTCGGTCTCCACCACGCCCGATCAATTCGCGTCGTTTTTGACCGAAGATGCCAAGTTCTGGGTCAATTTGGTCAAGAGCGCCGACGTGAAACTGGACTGAGCCTCAAGGAGTTGCCATGGTTGAAAACGGATTTTTGAAAATCGAATCGATGCAAGCGCGCTGCACCCCTGCAGAGTGGCAAGC
>CANGZO010000157.1 GCA_947458305.1 Comamonadaceae bacterium | reverse complement strand
TTGCAAAACACCACCGGCTACATGGTGGGCAAAGACAGCGAACAAGGCGGCATGATCAAACACGGCTCCAAGATGATCCAGGCCGTGACCAGCGCCACCGTGCCGCAGATCACCATCCAGTGTGGGGCTTCTTTTGGTGCAGGCAACTACGGCATGTGCGGACGGGGTTATGCACCGCGCTTTTTGTTCAGCTGGCCGGGGGCCAAGACCGCCGTGATGGGCGGCGAGCAAGCGGCCCGCACCATGCAAATCGTGGCCGAGGCCGGCATGGCCCGCAAAGGCATCACGCCCGACCCCGACAAGATGCAGGCCCAGTTCGACAAGATCGTGACCTTGTTTGAAGCGCAAGCCGATGCCTTCTACACCAGCGGCTTGGTGCTGGATGACGGCGTGATCGACCCGCGCGACACACGCAGCGTGCTGAGCTTTTGCCTCGACACCTGTGCCGAGAGTGCAGCACGCCAACCTCGCGCCACGGCCTTCGGCGTGGCCCGCATGTGAAACAACACCACGGAGACACACCATGCAATACACCCACGAGCACCGCGAGATCCAGAACACGCTCAAGCGTTTCATTGAAGCCGAGATCAACCCCCATGTGGACGAGTGGGAAGCGGCCGAAATTTTCCCCGCGCACGAGGTCTTCAAGAAGATGGGCAATCTGGGTCTGCTGGGCCTGACCAAGCCCGAGGCCTTTGGCGGCGCGGGGCTGGACTATTCGTACGGCATGGCCATGGCCGAGGCACTGGGCCACATCGACTGCGGCGGCATTCCCATGGCCATTGGTGTGCAGACCGACATGGCCACGCCCGCCTTGGCGCGCTTTGGCAGCGATGAATTGCGCGCACAATTTTTGGCCCCGGCGATTGCGGGCGACATGGTGGGCTGCATCGGCGTGAGCGAGCCCGGTGCGGGCAGCGATGTGGCCGGCATCAAAACCGTGGCCCGCAAGGACGGTGACGACTACGTGATCAGCGGCCAAAAAATGTGGATCACCAACAGCCTGCAAGCCGACTGGATGTGCATGCTGGTCAACACCGGCGAGGGGCCGATCCATAAAAACAAAAGCCTGGTCATGGTGCCCATGCGCGAAAACGGCAAGCTGCTGCCTGGCATCGAGGTGGGCAAAAAGATCAAGAAGATCGGCATGAACAGCAGCGACACGGGCTTGATTTATTTTGACGAAGTGCGTGTGCCCCAGCGCTACCGCATCGGGGCCGAGGGCCAGGGCTTCATTTACCAGATGCAACAGTTTCAGGAAGAACGCCTGTGGTGCGCGGCCAGCACGCTTCAGTCACTGACCAACTGCATTCAGTGGACGGTGGAATGGGCGCAAGAGCGCAAGTTGTTTGGCAGCACACTGGCCGACCAGCAGTGGGTGCAGTTCAAGCTGGCCGAACTCAAAGCCGATGTGGAGTGCCTGCGCGCCCTGACCTACCAAGCCTGTGAACACTACATCGCCGGTGAAGACGTGACCGAGTGGGCGACCATGGCCAAGCTCAAAGCTGGCCGTTTGAACCGCACCGTGCCCGACACCTGCCTGCAATTTTGGGGCGGCATGGGATTCACCTGGGAAAACAAAGTCTCGCGCATGTACCGCGATGGCCGTCTGGCCTCTATTGGCGGCGGGGCAGACGAGGTCATGCTGGGCATCCTGGCCAAGATGATGGGCATTGCCAAGCGGCCTCAGAAATGAGCAGCGCTTTGTTGATTGACCGCCAGGGCGCGGTCGAGACCTGGACGATGAACGACCCGACCACCCGCAACGCGCTGAGCGACGCGGTGGTGGACGGCTTGCTGCAAGCCTGCACGAGGGCCGCTGCAGACCCCTCCCTGCGCATCGTTGTACTGACCGGCGCAGGCGGTGCTTTTTGCGCGGGCGGCAGTTTGGGCGGCTTTGCCAGCCTGATCGGCCAGCCCTTGCAGGAAGGGCAAATCGACCCGCTGCTGGCCATGAACCGGGGATTCGGTGACCTGCTGCATGCCTTGAGCGCCCTGCCCCAGTTGCTGGTGTGCCGGATCGATGGCGCGGCCATGGGCGGCGGCTTTGGCCTGGTGTGCTGCGCCGACCATGTGGTGGCCACAAAACGCTCGGTGCTGGGCACGCCCGAAGTCACGCTGGGCTTGCCGCCAGCGCAAATCGCGCCTTTTGTGTGGCAACGCCTGGGCGAGAGCGCAGCACGCCAGTGCCTGCTGCAAGGCTTGAGCTACAGCGCAGCGCAAGCGCTGCAAGTGGGACTGGTCAATGAAGTGGTTGAGCAGGACAGCGACGAAGCCTGGCAAGCCATTTTGCAGCGCCTCATGCGTGCAGCACCCGGCGCAGTGGCCAGCACCAAACAACTGCTGCGCAATTTGCGCGGCCCTGTGCCCGATTTGCGCGATGCCGCAGCGCAGGCCTTTGCGCACAGCTTGCGCAGCACCGAGGCTGCCCAAGGCTTGGCCGCGTTTGCACGCAAACAGCCCGCGCCCTGGACCCTGAGCCAAGAGAAACACCCATGATCTGCACCTTGCCCACCAGCGTCACCCGCTTGCTGATCGCCAACCGGGGAGAGATCGTCCGCCGGGTGATCCGTACAGCCCGACACATGGCTATCCAGACGGTGGCGGTTTATTCCGACGCCGACCGCGACGCCTTGCATGTGCGCGAAGCCGACACCGCGTTCGCTTTGGGCGGCACCTTATCGGCCGACTCGTATTTGCGCATCGACAAACTGCTGGCGGCAGCGCAGGCCACCGAAGCTGACGCGGTGCACCCGGGCTACGGCTTCCTGAGTGAAAACGCCGAGTTCGCCCAGGCCGTGATCGATGCGGGCCTGACCTGGGTCGGACCGCCGCCTGAGGCCATCCGCGCACTGGGCAGCAAATCGGCCGCCAAAGCATTGGCCATGTCGCATGGTGTGCCTTGTCTGCCGGGCTACTTTGGCGCAGACCAAAGCGATGCCACCTTCACCGCACAGGCTAAACAGTTGGGCTTGCCGCTGATGGTCAAGGCCGTGGCCGGGGGTGGCGGGCGTGGCATGCGGCTGGTGACCGATATGGCGCAACTGCTGCCTGCACTTCACAGCGCACGGTCTGAAGCGCTGGCTGGATTTGGCAACGGCGACTTGCTGATGGAACGCGCCTTGCTGCGCCCCCGTCACATCGAGGTCCAGATCATGGCCGACATGCACGGCCACTGCATCCACCTGGGTGAGCGAGACTGTTCGGTGCAGCGCCGTCACCAGAAAATCATCGAAGAATCGCCCAGCCCTGCTGTTAGCACTGTGCTGCGCGCGCAGCTCGGGCAGGCGGCCATTGCGCTCGCGCAATCGGCGGGCTATGTGGGTGCGGGCACGGTGGAGTTTTTGCTGGACGAGGCACGGGCCGAGAAACCGTTTTATCTCATGGAGATGAACACCAGGCTGCAAGTGGAACACCCGGTGACCGAGCTGCTCACGGGTCTTGACTTGGTCGAGTGGCAATTGCGCATCGCACGCGGCGAGCCGCTGCCGCTGACGCAAGCCGATGTGCGCCTGCAAGGCCACGCCATCGAGGTGCGCTTGTGCGCCGAAGACGAACACTTCACACCACAGACCGGCACGGTGCAGGCCTTTGCAGCGCCTGAGGGCTTGCGCTTTGACCATGCGCTGCACACGGGTGCAGTGGTCACACCGCATTACGACGCGATGCTGGGCAAGCTGATCGCCCACGCGCCCACCCGCGCCCAAGCCATCGACCGCCTGCGCACGGGCTTGGACCAGACCACGGTGCTGGGCCTGCCCACCAACCGCGCCTTTTTGGCCGCGTGTTTGCTGCAACCGTTGTTCCGTGCGGGCGAGGCCTTGATCCCTTTCCTGGCCGAACAAGCCGATGCGGTGCGCCAAAGCCTGCAAGCCACGAGCGCGGCACGCACAGTGGCCGCGCTGGCCGTGCTGTATGCCCAGCAAGAGCCCGCAAACGCCATGCCCAGCCCCTTCACGCGGCCTGTGCGCTTGGGGCTGGGCACAGACACACTCTCGCTGAACTTGCAGGAACTGGAGCAAGGCCGTGTGCGCATTCAAACAGGCGAGGCCACACACGAAGCCAGGATACAGCGCATCGCTGAACAGCTGCACATCGACCTGGACGGCTGCCGCTGGCACGCCCGCGCCGTGGCATGCCGGGGCACCACCAACGCTGTGCAGTGGCATGTGCAGCTGCAAGGCACCGAAAACTTTGAGCTGTGGCTCACCGACCAAAGCCACAGCCCACCCAGCACAGGCGCCAGCGCACAAGCCACGCAGTCTTTGCGTGCGCCCTTCAACGGCAAGCTGATCGCGCTGCATGTGCAAGAAGGCCAGCAGGTCCAACAAGGCGATGCGGTGCTGGTGATCGAATCGATGAAACTCGAGCACATTTTGTGCGCCCCGCGTGATGCGGTGGTGCACAGCCTATCGGCCAGCGTGGGCCAACAAGTGGGCCCCGGCCAGGTGCTGGTGCAATGGAAGGACGCCACATGAATTCCGCTGGCTTCACACCCGACTTCACACCCGAAGACCTGCAAAGCCTGCAAGCCACTGTGGAGCGTTTTGCCAAACAGGCCGTTGCCCCGCATGTGCCCGCATGGGAAGAAGCCGGTCAATTTGACCGATCGCTTTACACCCAAGCCGCCGAGTTGGGCCTGCTGGGCCTGGGCTACCCCGAGCATTTAGGCGGCACGTCCGCGCCATGGCGCGCACGCAACCTGCTCTCGCAAACCCTGGCGCGATACGGCGGCAGCGGCGGCGTGATGGCCAGCCTGTTTTCACTCAACATCGGCCTGCCTCCGGTCATGGCGCATGGCAGTGCCGAATTACAGGCCGAAGTAGTGCCCCCGGTGCTGCGGGGGGAGCGCATCGCGGCCTTGGCCATCACCGAGCCCGGTGGCGGCTCGGACGTGGCCGGACTGCGCACCACGGCGCGTGCCGACGGTGCGGACTACGTGATCGACGGCGAAAAAGTCTTCATCACCTCGGGCCTGCGCGCCGACTGGATCACGCTGGCCGTGCGGACTGATGTGGCCAGCAAGGGCGCCAGCGGCATCTCCATGGTCGTGGTGCCCGGTGACACCCCCGGCATCTCGCGCACCCGCCTGCACAAAATGGGCTGGCACAGCTCAGACACCGCCCAACTGCGCTTTGACAGCGTGCGGGTGCCCCAGCGTTACCGGCTGGGCGACGAAGGCGCGGGCTTCAAGATGATCATGGGCAACTTCAATGGCGAGCGCCTGGCCATGTCGGCCATGGCGCTGGGCTTTGCACAGGCTTGCTTGGACGAGGCCCTGAACTGGGCACGCCAGCGTCAGACTTTTGGCGCTGCCTTGATCGAACGCCAAGCGGTCCGCCACAAAGTGATGGACATGCAAATGCGCATTTCATCCACCCAGGCTTGGGTGGATGCCGTGACGCAACAAGCCGATGCAGGCCAAAACGGTGCCGAGTGGGTGGCGCAGGTTTGCCTGCTGAAAAACCACGCCACCCAAACCATGCAGTACTGTGCCGATGCCGCCGTGCAACTGTTGGGCGGCATGGGCTACATGCGTGGCACCGTGAGCGAGCGGGTTTACCGCGAAGTCAAAGTGATGATGATTGGCGGCGGGGCTGAAGACATCATGAAAGAGCTGGCGGCCAAGCAACTGGGCATTTGAGACCTGGCTCAGACCACGCTCAAACGGTGCGAATCAGGCCGGTCTGG
>CANGZO010000156.1 GCA_947458305.1 Comamonadaceae bacterium | reverse complement strand
TCGCCGGGTTGACGCGCGCTGCCATCGCGTCGCACCACGGGCGCGATGATGCCGGGCATCAAGCGGGCTGGGCGCAGGTTGATGTACTGGTCAAACTCACGGCGGAACAAAAGCAGCGAGCCCCACAGCGAAACGTGGTCGGCGATTTTTTCAGGCCAGCCTACGGCGCCAAAGTACAGCGCATCGTGGCCACCAATTTGGTCTTTCCAGTTGTCGGGCAGCATCTGTCCATGCTTTTCAAAGTAGTCCCAGCTGGAAAAATCGAAATGGTCAAACTGCAAGTCGATGCCGAACTTGCGAGCTGCAGCATCCATCACGCGCAGGCCTTCGGGCATGACTTCTTTGCCAATGCCGTCCCCTGGAATCACGGCAATACGGTGTCGGGTCATGGGGGTTTCCTTTTAAAAAATGCAGAGAATACAGACAAGTGAATGGGGATGCATTCACCGAGGTGACCGAACTACCAAGCCGACACCTACAGCCGTGAGTGCCGTTCCGGCCAAGGTCATGGCGGTGATGCTTTCACCAAACAACATCCAGGCCATCACCGCCGTGGTGGGGGGGACCAAATACAACAAACTGGTCACCGCCGCAGCCGCGCCGCGCTGGATCAACATGTAAAAGAGTGAACTGCCCCCCAAGGTCAGGCCCAAAACCGACCAGGCCAAGGCCCCAAGCAACTGATCATTCCAACGCATGGCCTCGGGCTCCAGCAGCGCCAGCGGCAGCGTGACCACCGCAGCCGCCATGAGCTGGACGGTGTTGGCACTGCGCACATCGCAGGGCTGCACAAACCGCTTTTGGTAAAGCGTGCCCACCGTGATGGCCAGCAAAGCACCCAAAGCGAACAACATATTGGCCGTCGTCACATGGTCCATGGGACTGGGCAAAGTGAGCTTGTGCCAGACCACCATCAACAAGCCGATGAAACCGAGCAGCAAGCCCCGCCACTGACGCGACGTCACGGCGGGTGAGGCCTTGTCAGCCGATGGGGCTGCTGTGGACATCCAGGACAACCAAACAGCCGTCAGCACCGGCTGAATACCGACCACGAGCGAAGAAAGTCCTGAGCCCATGCCTGCCTTAACGGCCGCCCAAACGCCACCCAAGTAACAAGCGTGCACCAAGATTCCGGTCACCGACAGGTGGAACCACTGCTGTCGCGACTGGGGCCAGGGCACTTTGGCCCAGAAAATCCACGGCAAAAAACAGGCCATGGAAAGGACGTAGCGCAGCAGTAAAAAGGAAAAAGGCGGGGAATGGGGCATGCCGTAGCGGGCCACGATGAACCCCGTGCTCCAGATCAACACAAACACCAAGGGAGTCGCTTTGACCCAAGCACCCGACGCGCCGCCAAAGGTCATTTCACCCGGGCTCGAATCTCAGGCAAGGCTTTTTGCATGTAATAAACCATGGACCAAATGGTCAGAATGGCCGCCAAGACAATCAGCACCGCACCCCAATCGCGGGTATCTAAGGCGCCGAACAACACACCGTCATAAAGCAAGAAGGGAATGGCCACCATCTGCACTGTGGTCTTGAGCTTGCCCACCATATGCACCGCCACGCTCTTGCCCGCGCCAATTTGAGCCATCCACTCGCGCAGCGAAGAAATGGCGATTTCTCGGCCAATGATGACCAAGGCGATCAGCACATGCACCCGGTTCATGTGCACCAAGATCAACAAAGCCGCACAGACCAAAAACTTGTCGGCCACCGGGTCCAAAAAAGCCCCAAAGGCCGAGGTCTGGTTGAGCTTGCGGGCCAAGTAGCCATCCAGCCAGTCGGTCCAGGCGAACAAAACGAACATCACCGTGGCGATCAGGTTTTGGGTCTCGACGCTCAAGCTTTCCAAGTAATACACGCCAATGATCAATGGAATCGCGACGATGCGCGACCAGGTCATGAGGGTGGGAATGGTGAAAAACATGGTCTTGATTGTGGCACGCTCAGCCATCGCCTTGATGACAAAGGTTTCCGGCCTCAGTGCAAGGCGTTGTAAATGCTTTCGGCCAGCTCACGCGAGATGCCCTCCACCCCGGCCAAGTCTTCAACGCTGGCCGCCTCGACCCCGCGCACGCCACCAAAACGCTGTAACAGCCGTGCCCGTTTTCGTGGCCCGATGCCCGGGATTTCTTCAATCTTGCTGCCGCCCACGCGCACCTTGGCCCGCTGGGCCCGCATGCCGGTGATGGCAAAGCGGTGCGCCTCGTCACGAATTTGGGCCACCAGCATGAGCGCAGCCGAGTCTTTGCCCAAATAGACCTTCTCGCGACCATCGGCAAACACCAGCTCTTCCAGACCCACTTTGCGGCCCTCGCCTTTTTCAACGCCCACAATGCGCGACAAATCCAAGCCCAGTTGGGTGAACACATCGCGCGCCATCGACACCTGACCCTTGCCGCCGTCGATCAGCACGATGTCGGGCAGGCGTGCAGAGCCCTCGCCCGAACGCAAGGCCTCGGCCAATTTGCTGTAACGGCGCATCAGCACCTGGTGCATGGCTGCGTAATCGTCGCCCGGCGTGATGCCCTCGATGTTGTAGCGGCGGTATTCGCTGCTTTGCATCTTGTGCTGGCGAAACACCACGCACGAAGCCTGGGTGTTCTCACCCGCCGTGTGAGAGATGTCAAAACATTCGATGTGCAAAGCATCGAGATCGTCCGGTGCCAAGTCCAGAGCATCGGCCAGCGCACGCGTGCGAGCCTGTTGCGAGCCCTCTTCGGCCAGCAAGCGCGCCAGCTGGATGTCGGCGTTTTTCTCGCTCATCTCCAGCCACACCCGACGCTGCTCGCGCGGGTTGTGAACCGCGGCAATTTTGTAACCGGCCTGCTGCGACAGCGCCGTCACCAAGGCTTTGTCCACCGCCACACTGGTGATCAGCGCTGCAGGCACCGGAATACCGATGTAATGCTGCGCCAAAAAGGCTTCGAGCACTTGCTGCTCCACCGGGCGCTGCAGATCAGCTTCGTCTTCCACCGACTGCAAGGCATGGGCATCTTCCACATGCGCCGGAAAGTAAGCCCTATCCCCCAAATGCCGCCCACCGCGCACCATGGCCAGGTTCACGCAAGCACGCCCGCCCTGCACCCGAACGGCCAGAATGTCCACATCGGTGTCGGTGCCGGTGTCCACCGACTGCTGATGCAACACCCGGGACAAAGCGGTCATTTGGTTGCGCACCTCGGCCGCTTGCTCAAATGCCAGGCGCTCGGCGTGCGCCATCATCCTCGCTTCCATCTCTTGCAACAGCGCTTGGGTCTCGCCCTTCAAAAAACGCTCAGCGTGCTGCACATCGTCGGCATAAGCTTCGGGTGTGATGAGGTTGACGCACGGGCCTGAGCACCGCTTGATCTGGTACAGCAGGCAAGGCCGGGTGCGGTTGGCAAACACCGTGTCTTCGCAGGTGCGCAGTCTGAACACCTTCTGGATCAGCTGGATCGACTCCTTGACGGCCCAGGCACTGGGAAAAGGCCCGAAATAGCGGTGCTTTTTCTCGACCGAGCCCCGGTAATACGCCACGCGGGGAAAGGTTTTCGGCTCGGGCGCACCGTCTACCGCCTTCAAAAAGAGCGTGCCGTTGCCCGTCAACTTCAAATACGGATAAGTCTTGTCGTCCCGAAACAGGATGTTGAAACGCGGGCTGAGGGACTTGATGAGGTTGTTTTCAAGCAGCAGCGCCTCGGCCTCGGAGCGCACCACCGTGGTCTCCATGCGGGTGATCTTGCTGACCATGTGGCCAATGCGCGTGCCGCCGTGGTCCTTTTGGAAGTAGCTCGACACCCGCTTTTTGAGCTGCTTAGCCTTGCCCACATACAGCACGTTGCCCTGAGCATCAAAGTAGCGGTAAACCCCCGGCAAGGCGGGCAGCGCGGCAACTTGTGCGAGCAGGGCTTCATCATGGGCGTTCGACATGGCGGCTATTGTCTGTGAAAACAACGGCGACAATCGCCGCATGCAAACTGGCCAACTCTGGGACATCTTCTGCACCGTGATCGACAACCACGGCGACCTGGGCGTGTGCTGGCGGCTGACGCGCCAGTTGCGTGATGCAGGCCAGCGCGTGCGCCTGTGGGTGGACGATGCCTCGGCCCTCGCCTGGATGGCGCCCACCGCACACAAGGAGCCTGGCATCGAAATACACCCGTGGGCCGATGCCAGCCAATCCAGTAACTTGCAAGCCATGCCTGCGGCCGATGTGTGGGTCGAAGCCTTTGGCTGCAAACTGCCTGAAGCGTTTGTGGCCCACGGTGTCGCCACGCACCCGCAACAACCGGCCTGGATCAACCTCGAATACCTGAGCGCCGAAGACTGGGTTCCCCGGATGCACGGCCTGCCCTCGCCTTTGATGAGCGGCCCGGCCAAGGGCTGGACCAAAACATTCTTTTACCCCGGCTTCACCCACGACACCGGCGGCCTGCTGCGCGAAACCGATTTGCTGGAACGGCAACAGCAACTCAACCGCACCAGTTGGCGCCAACAACACGCCCCGAACCTGGCCCCGGATGGACTTCTGATCAGCCTGTTCTGCTACGAACCTGCCGTCCTGCCCCAGCTGCTGGCCCAACTGGTGGGCACGCCGCACCACCTGCTCGTCACCCCCGGCCGCCCGCTGGCAGCGGTGCAGCGAGCGCTGGCAGGCATGGCCGTACACCCCAACTGGAGCGCCCTGCCCTACACCGACCAAAACAGTTTCGACGAGATGCTCTGGGCCTGCGACCTCAACTTTGTGCGCGGCGAAGACTCGCTGGTGCGCGCCCTGTGGGCGGGCCAAGCCTTCATCTGGCACATCTACCCGCAAGACGACAACGCGCACCACGCCAAGCTGAAGGCTTTTTTAGATGGGATTCAAGCACCTGAAAGCCTTCGGCAGGCGCATCGGCTTTGGAACGGGATGCAAGCGGGTGAATGGCCTGCGCTCAATTCAAGCGCACTGGCAGACTGGACGTCATGTGTGCAGATCGCGCGGCAACGGCAGCTTCAACAAACCGACTTGATCAGCCAACTGCGATCACTTGTAGTGTGACCACATGCGCAGCACCTTGACGGTGTGCTGCTCGGCCAGCAACTCCTGCGCTTTGGACTTGATTCCAGCTGATGCCAGTTTGGGCGCATCCTTCTGGGCATGCTTGGCAAAGACCAACTGCCAGCTCACCATTGGCGCTGGCGTGGCGCTTCGGGCTTGTCCATGCTGGGCGCTCTGGCCCATGGCCTGGCGGCACGGGATTGACTGCAGAACCTGCTTTCAGACCCAAACCGGGCCCTCGCAGGTTAGAATGGTGGGCTTGGCTGCAAGCCACTCCCTTTCATTTCAGACTCAATTCCTATGAAAACCGCTCAAGAAATCCGCGTCGGCAACGTCATCATGCACGGCAAAGACCCCATGGTCGTCCTGCGTACCGAATACCAGCGCGGCGGTCGTGGCACCTCCACCGTGCGCATGAAGCTCAAAAGCCTGATCGCCAACTTCGGCACCGAAGTGGTTTTCCGCGCCGATGACAAGATGGATCAGGTCATTTTGGACAAGAAAGAGTGCACCTACTCTTACTTCGCTGACCCCATGTACGTCTGCATGGACACCGATTTCAACCAGTATGAAGTCGAAGCCACCAACATGGGCGACGCCCTGAACTACCTCGAAGACGGCATGGAACTCGAAGTGGTGTTCTACAACGAGAAAGCCATCTCGGTCGAATTGCCCACCAGCGTGGTGCGCGAGATCACC
>CANGZO010000155.1 GCA_947458305.1 Comamonadaceae bacterium | reverse complement strand
TTTTTGAGTCCCCTGAGTCTACCAATTTCACCACCCGGGCGGTATTTGTGAAGACCCGAATTATGGCACATTATTGGGATGATTTATCCAACCATTGAAGATGCGATCGGCAAAACACCTGTGGTGGCTATGCAGCGCTTGGGGGCAGCCGATTGCGCTGCGCGTGGCAATGTGATTTTGGGCAAGCTCGAGGGCAACAACCCGGCGGGCTCCGTGAAGGATCGGCCGGCTTTGTCGATGATCCGTCGGGCCGAAGAGCGCGGCGAGATCAAGCCGGGCGACACCTTGATCGAAGCCACATCGGGCAACACCGGCATTGCACTGGCCATGGCGGCCGCCATCAAGGGTTACCGCATGGTCTTGATCATGCCCGAGGACCTGTCGATTGAACGCGCCCAGACCATGAAGGCGTTTGGGGCCGAGTTGATCCTCACGCCCAAAAGCGGCGGCATGGAATACGCCCGTGATTTAGCAGACAACATGGCTGCGCAAGGCAAGGGGCGCATCCTGGACCAGTTTGCCAACGCCGATAACCCGCGCATCCATTACGAGACCACCGGGCCGGAGATCTGGGAGCAGACCGGCGGCAAGGTCACCCACTTTGTCAGTGCCATGGGCACCACGGGCACCATCACAGGGGTCTCGCGCTATCTGAAAGAAATGAACCCGGCCATTCGCATCATCGGGGCCCAGCCCAGCGAGGGCTCGCGCATTCCAGGCATCCGCAAGTGGCCGCAAGAGTACTTGCCCAAAATCTACGACCCCAGCCATGTGGACGAGCTGATTTATGTGAGCCAAAACGATGCCGAAGAGACCTGCCGCCAGATGGCTCGGACCGAAGGCATCTTTGCCGGTATCTCGGCTGCTGGCGCTTGCTGGGTGGCTCAGCAAGTGGCCAAAACGGCTCAAAACGCCACCATCGTCTTCATCGTCTGCGATCGCGGTGACCGCTATTTGTCCACGGGCGTTTTCCCCGCCTGACCGGTTCTTTTGTATTGAAGGCTTGATTCCATGGCTGAATACCGCTTTTGCCCCATGTGCGCCAGTCCCCTGGCCTGGCTCTCGCAGATGGAAGACAGTGGCGAGACGATGCGCCTGCGTTGCACCGCTTGTGACTTCACCCACTGGAATAACCCCACGCCTGTGCTGGCGGGCATTGTGCAGGTGGGTGATCAGATTTTGCTGGCCCGCAATGCCGCCTGGCCTGGACGGCGTTTTGCGCTGATCACCGGTTTCATGGAAGCAGGCGAAACGCCTGAAGAAGGCATCACGCGCGAGATTGCCGAAGAAACCAACCTGAAAGTGTCAGCCCTCAAGTTGATTGGCGTGTACGACTTTCAGCGCATGAACCAGGTCATCATTGCCTACCATGCGGTGGCCGAAGGCGAGGTGCGTTTGTCGCCCGAGTTGGCCGAGTACAAGATGTTTGATTTCAAGGATCTGATTTGCTGGCCCGCAGGCACCGGTTACGCCTTAGGCGACTGGCTGCGCACCATCGGCATCGAGCCGAAATTCATGACGTGGGAAGAGCGTGCCGCGCAAAGTCAAGATCAAAATCAGGGCACATGATGCACATCGACAAAGAAATTGACACCAGTGGTCTGAACTGCCCCTTGCCGATCTTGAAGGCCAAGAAGGCCCTGAACGAAATGACCAGCGGTCAGGTGCTCAAAGTGACCGCCACAGACCCGGGGGCTTGGCGCGACTTTGAAGCCTTTGCACGCCAGACGGGCAATGATTTATTGCTGCAGGAAAAAACTGACACGGCGTTTGTGTTTGCACTCAAACGCCGCTGAACGCGATCAGAGGCTCAGGCCTTTGAGGTATTCGCGGAACGATGCCCCCACTTGCGGGTGTTGCAAAGCCAATTCCACCGTGGCTTCTAAAAAGCCTTCCTTGCTGCCGCAGTCGTAGCGCTTGCCTTGGTACTGAAAGGCGTAAACCGCCTCACGTTGCAACAGGCGGGCAATCGCATCGGTCAATTGGATCTCGCCACCCACGCCGGTGGGCTGGTTGCGGATCTCGTCAAAAATGCCCGGCGTCAAAATGTAGCGACCTGCCACGCCCATGCGTGAGGGCGCTTTGTCGGGGCTGGGTTTTTCCACAATTTGCTCAACACGGATGAGCTGTTTGCCCGCCGATTCTCCGGCCACGATGCCGTAGCGCTTGACCTGGTCGAGAGGCACCTCTTGCACGGCCAAAACCGAGCGGCCTTGCTTGGTGTAAGCGTCAACCATTTGGGACAAGATGGACGGCCCCTGGTTGACCATCAGGTCATCGGCCAGCAGCACCGCAAAAGGCTCATTGCCCACCAGCGGCTCGGCGCACAGCACCGCGTGTCCCAGGCCCAACATGCGGTTTTGGCGCACATAGGCGCACACCATGTCATCGGGTTGAACCGAGCGCACCAAGGCCAGCAACTCGTCTTTGTGCGCGGCTTCGAGTTCGTTTTCGAGCTCGTAAGCGGTGTCGAAATGGTCTTCGATGGCCCGCTTGCTGCGGCCTGTGACAAAGATCATGTGGCGCACACCGGCCGCATAGGCTTCTTCCACCGCATACTGAATCAGCGGTTTGTCCACCACCGGCAGCATCTCTTTGGGCGCGGCTTTGGTGGCGGGCAAAAAGCGGGTGCCGAGGCCCGCGACGGGGAACACGGCTTTGCGGATGACGTTGTGACTCATGGGGATGTCCTTGGTGTGCAGGCGATCAGCTCAGGCGTTGCAATTGCTGGCGAATTTTGTCGAGCGTGTCTCCAAAGTCGGCGACGCGTTTCCTGGTCTCGTCCAGCACTGCAGGGGGGGCTTTGGCCACAAAGGCTTCGTTGCCGAGCTTGGCGTTGGCCTTGGTGATTTCGCCCTCCAGACGAGCGGCTTCTTTGGTCAGGCGGATTTTTTCTGCGGCCGCATCCACCTCGATGAACAGGCACAAACGCGCTTCGCCCACCACGGCCACGGGTGCGGCTTGTGCGGCAGCGATCCACTCGGCTTCGGTGTCAAACACCTTGACTTCGCTCAGCTTGGCCAATGATTGCAGCACCGGTGCCACGTTGTTCATGAAGGCGGTGTCGCCCAACACATACAGGGGCATGCGGGTGGCGGGCGAGACGTTCATCTCGCCACGCAGGTTGCGGCAGGCGTCCACCAAGGTCTTGAGCTTGGCCACATGGGCTTCAGCGGCCTCGTCGATGCGCTCGGGCTGGCTCACGGGGTAGGCCGCAATGCTGACCGACTCACCCGGAAGACCCGCAACCACAGAGACTTTTTGCCAGAGTTCTTCGGTGATGAAAGGAATGATGGGGTGCGCCAGGCGCATGATGGCCTCTAACGTGCGGATCAGGGTGCGGCGGGTGGCGCGCTGCTGCGCCTCGTTGCCGGTGTTGATTTGCACCTTGGCGATCTCGAGGTACCAGTCGCAAAACTCGTTCCATACAAAGTCATAGATCGTGTTGGCCACGTTGTCCAACCGGTACTCGGCAAAGCCTTTGGCCACGTCGGCTTCGACGCGCTGAAGCTGCGAGCTGATCCAGCGGTCGGCTTGGCTGAAGTCCAGGTAGCCGTGCGCCGGACCGCCGGGTTGGCATTCGGCTTTGGTGTGCTTTTTCAGGCCGCAGTCTTGGCCTTCGCAGTTCATCAGCACGAAGCGGGTGGCGTTCCACAGTTTGTTGCAGAAGTTGCGATAGCCTTCGCAGCGCTTGGAGTCAAAGTTGATGCTGCGGCCCAGGCTGGCGAGTGCGGCGAAGGTGAAGCGCAGCGCGTCCGCGCCATAAGCTGGAATGCCTTCGGGGAATTCTTTCTCGGTTTGTTTGCGGACCTTGGGTGCGGTCTCGGGCTTGCGCAAACCTTGGGTGCGCTTCTCGAGCAGCGGCTCCAAGGTGATGCCGTCAATCAGGTCGACGGGGTCGAGCACATTGCCTTCGGACTTGCTCATCTTCTTGCCTTGGGCGTCGAGCACCAGGCCGTGGATGTAGACGTGTTTGAACGGAACGCGTCCGGTGAAGTGGGTGGTCATCATGATCATCCGGGCGACCCAGAAGAAGATGATGTCGTAGCCTGTCACCAAGACGCTGCTGGGCAGGTAGAGGTCGTAGTCGCTTGGGCTGTTGTTGGCGTTGGCGTTAGTTCCGCTGGCGAGCGTGCCGGACTCGGCCTTGCTCCTACTCGCTTCGCTCGCCATGTCGCTGCGCCCGAGTCCGGCACGCTCGCCAGCTGCGTTGCTTGTGTTTTCGTCGTTGCCCCAGCCCATGGTGCTGAAGGGGACCAGTGCGCTGGAGTACCAGGTGTCCAGCACATCTTCGTCGCGTTTGAGTGTTTTGCCAGGTGCCTTGGCCTGTGCCTCAGCTTCGTTGCGGGCCACATACACCTTGCCGTCTTCGTCGTACCAAGCGGGAATCTGGTGTCCCCACCACAGCTGGCGCGAGATGCACCAGTCTTGGATGTTGTTCATCCACTGGTTGTAGGTGTTGACCCAGTTTTCGGGCACAAAGCTCACTTGGCCGGACTGCACCGCGTCGATGGCTTTTTGCGCGATGCTCTTGCCGGTGGCGTCGCCTTGGCCGACCTGGTTCATGGCGACAAACCATTGGTCGGTCAGCATGGGCTCGATCACCTGGCCGGTGCGGGCGCAGCGCGGCACCATCAGTTTGTGTTTTTTCACCTCGACCAAAGCGCCTGCGGCTTCGAGGTCGGCCACCACGGCCTTGCGGGCCACGAAGCGGTCCAGGCCCCGGTATTTTTCGGGCGCGTTGCCGTTGATCGTGGCGTCCAGGTTCAGCACGCAGATCATCTCCAGTTTGTGACGCTGACCGACTTGGTAGTCGTTGGTGTCGTGGGCGGGCGTGACCTTGACCACGCCTGTGCCGAAAGCTTTGTCCACGTAGTCGTCAGCGATCACGGGGATGGTTCGGCCGCACAGTGGCAGGTTGACCTGTTGGCCAATCAGGTGTTTGTAGCGCTCGTCTTCGGGGTGCACCATCACGGCCACGTCGCCCAGCAGGGTTTCGGGGCGGGTGGTGGCGACCGTCAAACTGCCAGAACCATCGGCCAAGTCATAGCGGATGTGCCACATCGAGCCGTCTTCTTCGGCGCTCTCGACCTCAAGGTCAGACACGGCGCTTTGCAGCACCGGGTCCCAGTTCACAAGACGTTTGCCCCGGTAGATCAGGCCTTGTTCGTACAACTGCACAAAGGTTTCGGTCACGGTTTGGGACAGTTTGGGGTCCATCGTGAAGTATTCGCGGCTCCAGTCCACGCTGTCGCCCATGCGGCGCATCTGGCTGGTGATGGTGCTGCCGGACTCTTCTTTCCACTCCCAGACCTTGCTGACAAAGTTCTTGCGGGCTTCGGCAGGCGTGGGGCCCATGTCATGGCGGCTGATGCCTTTGGCCTGCAATTGGCGCTCCACCACGATTTGGGTGGCAATGCCCGCGTGGTCGGTGCCCGGAATCCAGGCGGTGTTGTAGCCCAGCATGCGGTGGTAGCGGGTCAACGAGTCCATGATGGTCTGGTTGAAGGCGTGGCCCATGTGCAGGGTACCGGTCACATTGGGTGGGGGCAGCTGGATGGCGAAGGCCGGCGCGTCGGATGCGGGAGCGCCAGTGCCGCGGAAACCGGCCACGCCATAGCCACGTTTTTCCCACTCGGGGCCCCAATGGGCTTCCAGGGCTGCAGGTTCGAACGATTTGGACAGGCTGTTCAAGCCGGGTTGTTCGATGGGGGTGGCGTGGGCGTTGCTCATGGCGGACTTTTCAAAAAGA
>CANGZO010000154.1 GCA_947458305.1 Comamonadaceae bacterium | reverse complement strand
TGCGTAGGGAATGGCTTCACCCGACTGGGCCCGTGCCGTCAAGTCGGCCAGCACCGCCGGAAAGTAGCCCAGTGCGATGTCAGCGGCATCGTCGCCCAGCATTTTGCGCGGATCTCGGGTGGTCAAAGGCACCACGCGCAGCGACACATCGGGCGCTTGTTCTTCCATTTGTTTGGCCAAGCCGCCCATGAGTTCGGCGGCGGTGGCGTCGGCCATGGCCAGCACAAAGGTGCTGTTGGCCTGTTGCGGCTCAAAGGTACGGGGCACGATGGCCGCTTGAAGTTGACGTAAGGCTTCCCGCACGCTGGGCCACAAAGCCAAGGCCCGAGGCGTGGGTTCGATGCCGTGTCCGTGACGCCGCACCAGTTCATCGCCCAAGGCCTCGCGCAAACGCCGCAAAGCATTGCTCACGGCGGGCTGTGTCAGCGACAGGTTGTGCGCGGCCCGGGTCAGGCTGCGTTCGGCCATGACTTCGTCAAACACCCGCAGCAAATTCAGGTCCAGTGTGCGAAAGGCGGCGGGAATAGGAGTGCTCATATGGGGCGCTTATCTATCACCATTATGAATGATAGGCATCATGAATCTAAAGTTGAACAACATGCGTAGAAACCCTATGATGACGGAGTGGTTTTAATAATTAGCAATGCCAAATTGCACAAAATCAATTCAAGGGAAAACACAATGAACACCGTTACCAAAACCATGTTGGGTCAAATAACCCTGTTGCCTTCAGCCTCCGATACGCCCGTCGTCCTCACCAAGTTCTTGGCCACGGTCTTGTTGGCTGCGGGTGTTTCCGCTTTGCTCGTCCTGACCGACCGCTTGTTAGACAGCTGGGCCGAGTCCCATTTGGTGGCGGCTTGGCTGGCCTTGTGGGCTGTGGCAGTGTTGGCCATGGTGTTGTTGCGCGGACTGACCCGTGTTTTGGCGCAACACCTGATGACCCACCTGGACACCTGGTCGGCGCAGCTGGCCCGTCGCCGTGCCGACCAGCGCCTGTGGGCCATGGCTCAAAAAGACCCACGTTTGATGCGCGACTTGGAAGTGGCCATGGACCGCGCACCCGAAGAGCGCAGCACACTGCAGGGTTTTGAAAACCGCATGAACCGCCGCGCCGCCCGTTTGGTGCGCGATCGCCTTTATTACATCTGAGCCCCGGCGCTTTCAGCGCTTGGAGGCCAAGTAAATGCCCGGCAAGATCAACGCCGCGCCCATGACGTGGTGCCAGCCCATGGCCTCGCCCAAGACGACCCATCCGGCCAAACCCCCATACAAAGGCCCCAGGTACAAACTGGCGGCCACGCGGCTGGCGCCCAGCACTTTCTGGCAAAAGCCATAGGCCCAATAAGCGCCCAGGCCTGGCAGCAAGCCGGCGGCCACGACCAGCCAAGTGGCCTGCATCGTCCAAGCAGGCCGCTCAGGCTGCAGGTATTCCCAAATGCTGAAGGGCAGCAAGACCAGCACGCCACCCATGCAAATGGCGGCCAGTCGCGCCGTCGAGCCCAGTGGCGTGGGCCACTTTTTTTGCAACAAGGCAAAAGCGGCCCAGGCCGCCATGGCCAGCACAATCCAGCCATCGCCAGCCACCCATTGCACCTGAGCCAGAACCAACCATTGCCCTTTGACCACCACATGGAACACCCCGGCCATGGCCACGACCACGCCCACACCTTGGCGCCATGAAAAGCGCTCGCCCAGCCAGAACACGGCGCCCAGCGCAATCAAAACGGGTGAGGCGGCATAAATCAGGGCGATGTTCATGGCCGTGGTGGTCTTGCCACCTTGGTAGACCCAGGCCCCGCAAATCAGCATGCCCAGGGCCCCCAACACCAGATAACGGCCGCCGTCTGCCAAGGTGCTGCGCCTTTCTCGCCACAGTTCACTGCGTGCAATCAAGGCCAGGATCACGCCGGCCAAAGCCCAGCGACCCAAGGCCAGCATGTGGGGCTCCACCACGCCGGGGGCTGAGCGCGCCACGATGTAGTTGACGGACCACAAGGCGGGCGTGACCCATATCAGCCATAAGGCGAGACGGGTTCGGGATTCAGCGGTTTGAAACAAAGACATGACACCGATTGTGCAGGCCAGAAAAAACCGCCCCGGTTTGTGGCCGGGGCGGTTGGAGACTCAGACGCCGGATGGGCGCAGAACCTGATCTTTTAGGCCAGACGCGCTTGCAAAGCGGCTTTGGTGTCCAGCAGGGCCTGGGGCAGGTGGTAGCTCAGCTGTGCAAAGTGCTCGTCATGCAGCTTGAACTCGGCCTGCCAAGAGGCTTTGTCGATGTTGGTGACCGACTTGAATTGCTCGGCGCTGAATTCGATGCCATTCCAGTTGATTTCAGCGTAAGTGGGGGCAATGCCGAACATGGTGGCTTCGCCTTGTGCCTTGCCTTCCAAGCGGTCGATCATCCACTTGAGCACGCGCATGTTGTCGCCGTAGCCAGGCCAGACAAACGAGCCGTCTTCGCCCTTGCGGAACCAGTTCACGCAGTACATGGCGGGCAGCTTGTGGCCAGCGGCCTGTGCTTTGGCACCGGTGTCGAGCCAGTGCTGGAAGTAGTCGCTCATGTTGTAGCCGCAAAATGGCAGCATGGCGAAGGGGTCGCGGCGCACCACACCTTGCGCGCCAAAGGCGGCAGCGGTGGTCTCAGAGCCCATGGTCGCGGCCATGTACACGCCTTCGGCCCAGCTGCGGGCTTCGGTGACCAGCGGCACGGTGGTTGAGCGGCGGCCACCAAACATGAATGCGTCGATCGGCACGCCTGCAGCGTCGTCCCATGCAGGGTCAAGAGCCGGGTTGTTGGTCGCAGCCACGGTGAAGCGGGCGTTGGGGTGAGCGGCTTTGGCCCCGGTCTCTTTGGCGATCTGGGGCGTCCAGTCCTTGCCTTGCCAGTCGATCAAATGGTCGGGCAGCTTGCCGGTGTCCTTTTCCATGCCTTCCCACCACACGTCGCCGTCATCGGTGAGCGCCACGTTGGTGAAGATCACGTCCTTGTTCAGGCTCAGCATGCAGTTGGGGTTGGTCTTCATGTTGGTGCCGGGGGCGACACCAAAGTAACCGGCTTCGGGGTTGATGGCGTACATCTTGCCGTCGGTGTGGGGCTTGACCCAGGCGATGTCGTCGCCAATGGTGGTCACGCTCCAGCCTTCAAAGGCCTTGGGTGGCACCAGCATCGAGAAGTTGGTTTTGCCGCAAGCGCTGGGGAAAGCCGCTGCCACGTGGTACTTCTTGCCTTCGGGGTTGGTCACGCCCAAAATCAGCATGTGCTCGGCCAACCAGCCCTGGTCACGGCCCATGTTCGAGGCGATGCGCAGCGCAAAGCACTTCTTGCCCAACAAGGCGTTACCGCCGTAGCCCGAACCATAAGACCAGATCTCGCGGGTCTCGGGGTAGTGCACGATGTACTTGGTGCTGGGGTTGCAAGGCCAGCTGGTGGTGTCTTTTTCGCCCGCAGCCAAAGGCGCCCCGACGGTGTGCATGCAGGGCACGAATTCGCCGTCGGTGCCCAGCACGTCGTACACAGCTTTGCCCATGCGGGTCATGATTTTCTGGTTCACGGCCACGTAGGCGCTGTCGCTCAACTCGATGCCGATATGGCTGATGTGCGAGCCCAAAGGGCCCATCGAGAAAGGCACCACGTACATGGTGCGGCCAGCCATGCAGCCGTCAAACAGCGGGTTCAAGGTGGCGCGCATTTGCGCGGGTTCCATCCAGTTGTTGGTCGGGCCGGCATCTTCTTTTTTGGCCGAGCAGATGTAGGTACGGTCTTCCACGCGGGCCACGTCCGAGGGGTCAGACCAGGCCAGGTAAGAGTTGGCGCGCTTGGCGGGGTTGAGCTTTTTGAAGGTGCCGGCCGCCACCAACTCGGCGCACAGGCGGTCGTATTCTTCTTGGGAGCCATCACACCAGTAGATGTTGGCGGGCTTGCACAGAGCGGCCATTTCGGCCACCCAAGCGATCAATTTCGCGTTCTTGACGTAGGCTGGCGTGTTGAGGTTCAGGCCCTGCATTGCGGGTGAATTCATGGGGAAGCTCCAAAGTTTGAAAATCGGTTTTTCAAAAACCCTGAATGGAGGGGACTTTGAAAAAACGGCTTGTTGGCTGAGATACTGAGTACTGGCCATTGGCAGGTCCTCAGCAGGGTCTCGATTTTAGGGAGACTGCTCCTTTCATGCTTGCCAGATCGGCTCAAAACCCCGTTAAATCTATGCAAAATAATCATGAAAGTATGCGAAACGATGGCTTGAGCTTGAGCCGCCAGCGGCGGCGTTGCCTAGGGTTGACTGTGGCGCTGTCGGGGGCCTTGCTTGTGCCTTCCTGGGCCTTGGCGCAAGTCCGCATCAAAGTGGCCGCTGCCAGCAACTTGAAGTTTGTGCTTGCTGACTTGGCGACTCTCTACAAGCAACAAACTGGGGTTCAAGTCGACGTCAATTTGGGCGCATCCGGCAATTTGGCGCGTCAAATCTTGCAAGGCTTGCCGGTGGAGCAATTCATTTCGGCGGACGAGGCCTGGGTGGCTGAGCTGGTCAAATCGGGTCGAACGGTGGATGCGGGACAGCGCTATGCCACCGGCCAATTGGCCTTGGTGGTGCCCAAAAATTCAGCATTACCATTGAACCAAGGCTTGGTCGCTGTGGTGCGCGCCTTGAAGCCCAATGACAAATTCGCCATCGCCAACCCGGCGCTGGCGCCCTATGGGGTGGCGGCAGAGGAGGCTTTGCAACGAGCGGGCGCAGGGCCGTTGGCGGCCTCGCAAAAGGTGTTGGGTGACAACATCGGCCAGGCCACCCAGTTTGTGGCCACGGGTGCCGCGCAAGCTGGCATCACGGCATTGGCATTGGCCACAGCGCCCGAAATCGCCAGCGCATTGCAGGTCTTGCCTTTGCCCGTGCATCTGCATTCACCCTTGCACCAGCGCATGGTTTTGTTGCAAGGCGCCAGTGCAGCGGCAGCGAATTGGCACCGGTTTTTGCTCAGCCCGCCAGCCCAGGCCGCCTTTGTGCGCCACGGCTATGCCTTGCCGCAATAATCAGATCCCCGCATACGCATTCTTCACCCCATGGATTGGTCTGCCTTTCACGTTTCCTTGACATTGGCTGTCTTGACCACCTTGGTTTTGCTGCCGGTGGGCCTGGCGCTGGCCCGCTGGCTGGCCGTGACCGCTTGGGCTGGGCGTCCTGTGGTCGAGGCTTTGCTGCTGCTGCCTTTGCTGTTGCCGCCCACGGTGATCGGCTTTTACTTTTTGGTGGCCTTTGGCCAAGGCAGTGCTTTGGGCGCTTGGTTGGCGGCAACGGGCATCCGGCTGGTGTTCACTTTGGAAGGCCTGCTGCTGGTGAGCGTGCTGGTCAACCTGCCCTTCATGGTGCAACCGATTCAACGCGCATTTGCGGCGGTGCCGCACAGCCTGCGCGAAGCGGCTTGGGTCTCGGGCCTGTCCAGCTGGCAGACGTTTTGGCGCATCGAGCTGCCGCTGGCCTGGCCCGGTTTGCTGGCCGGTATGGCGCTCACGGTGGCGCACACGCTGGGCGAGTTTGGCGTGGTGCTCATGGTGGGCGGCAACATCGAGGGCGAAACGCGCACCTTGTCGGTGTCGCTCTACGACAAAGTGCAGGGCATGGATTTGCAGTCGGCCCATGTGATGGCGCTGGCGCTGGTGGGCGTGTCCTTGCTGGCGCTGAGCCTGGTGCTGGCCTTTGACCGGGTGGGCCAGCGTGGCCGCGCCTTGCAGGAGCGTTGATGACCGGCCTGCAAGTGCAATTGCGCTCGGCCAGCCCCATCCGGCTGGAGGCCGAGTTTGACTGCGGTGCGGGCGAATTGGTGGCTTTGGTCGGGCCCTCGGGCAGTGGCAAAACCAGCATGCTGCGCGCCATTGCCGGGCTTTGGA
>CANGZO010000153.1 GCA_947458305.1 Comamonadaceae bacterium | reverse complement strand
GCGCTTGGGCAGGTTGTCGTCGGCCTTGGTGAAGCCGGCGGCGTTGTTGAAATCGCGCTCCATGTTCCAGATGCGCTCGCCGATGTGGTTCAAGTGCTCCATGGTGAACTCTTCACCACAAGCGGCTTGGACCTGAGGGGCCACGTCAGCCAGGGTCCAGGCAAAGCTGGTGAAGACGCAGATGCCGGCCGAGTCAAAGGCGGCTGTCGCGTCTTGGAAGGCCTTGACCAATTCGGGCTTGCCTTCGTGTTCGGTGGGCTCGGTCTTGACCGGAATGCCCAGAACTTCAGAAGCGATGGTGTAGCCGCGCAGGTGGCAAGCACCGCGGTTGGATGTGGCATAAGCCAGGCCAATGCCTTGGATCACACGACCGTCATAGGCCGGGAACTCTTGGCCCTTGACGCTCATGGACAGGTCGGGGTGGCCGTATTTGGCGGTCAGGCGCTTGGAGCCCATGCCAATTTCCTTGCCAAAACCGATGCCCTTGGCGGTCATGTCGGCAAACTCGCACAAGGCTTCCGCCGAGCCAAAGGGCGCTTCGATGCCCAACTGCTCTTTGGTCAGCACACCCATTTCATACAGCTCCATCACGGCGCCAATGGTGGTGCCAAAGCTGATCGGGTCAAAGCCTTCTTCGTTGCAAATCATGTTGGCGTATTGCAGGGCTTCCAGGTCTTTCACGCCGTTGGCTGCGCCCAGCGCCCAAGCCGCTTCGTATTCCAGGCCGCCGTTGGCGCCCCAGTATTCAGGCTTGTTCTTGACGGAGAAGTGGCCCTCATCCATCTTGCTGATGCGACCGCAAGCGATGGTGCAACCAAAGCAGGCTTGGTTGGTCACCAGGTGCTTTTTGCCATCGGTCTCGCGGGGCGTGACCATGGCTTCGGCAGAGATGTCTTTGGCGCTTTCAAACTGCACGTCGCGGTGGTTGCGAGTGGGCAAGCCGCCCACTTCGTTGATCACGTTCATCAGCACCTGGGTGCCGTAAGCGGGCAGACCTTGGCCCGTGACCGCGTTGTCAGCCAGCACCTTTTTGGCCGCCTTGGCCGCAGCCATAAAGGCCTTGGGGTTTTGCATATTGCCCACGCCCTTGGTGCCGCGCACCGCGATGGCTTTGAGGTTCTTGCTGCCCATGACAGTGCCCACGCCCGAGCGGCCAGCCGCACGGTGCAGGTCGTTCACCACGGCGGCGTAGAGCACGCCGTTTTCACCGGCCTTGCCGATGCTGCTGACGCGCAGCAAGGGGTCTTGCAAGCTGGATTTGAGGATTTCCTCGGTCTTCCAGACGCTTTGGCCCCACAGGTGGCTCGCATCGCGCAGCTCGGCTTCGTCGTCGTTGATGTGCAGGTACACCGGCTTGGCCGATGCGCCTTCAAAAATGACCATGTCCCAACCGGCCATTTTGAGCTCAGCGCCCCAGTAGCCACCCGAGTTGGAGCAGGCAATCGCGCCAGTGAGCGGGCTCTTGGTGATGACGGTGTAGCGGCCACCGGTGGAGGCCATGGTGCCGGTCAGTGGGCCTGTGGCCCAGATGATTTTGTTGTCAGCCGACAGCGGGTCGACTTTGGGGTCGATCTCGCTGATCAGGTATTTGCTGCCCAGACCGCGTGAGCCGAGGTAGGCTTTGGCCCACTCCATGTTCAGCGGTTCGGATTTGACAGTGCCAGCCGTGAGGTTGACGCGGAGAATTTTTCCAGCCCAAGACATGTTGATGCTCCTTGTGGGGGGATTTAAGAGGCCGAGGGCTGATTGCCCAACTTGTCAGCCCACTGCTTCATCTTGTCGATGCCGGTCCAGTTGGCGTCCACGAATGTGATGGCGCCGGTTGGGCAAGCGTCGGCGCAAGCCGGGTCACCGCCGCACAGGTCGCACTTTTGCACCTTGCCGGTTTCCTGCACATAGTTGATGGTGCCGAACGGGCAAGCGATGGTGCAGACCTTGCAGCCCACGCAGGTGGACTCGTTGACCACTTTGGCGCCCGTGGCTTTGTCCACGGTGATGGCTTCCACAGGGCAGGCGTGCAAGCACCAGGCTTCGTCGCACTGGGTGCAGGTGTAGGGCACTTTTTTGCCGGTGTGGTGGAAGTCAAACACCTTGATGCGCGATTTGGAGGTGGCGTATGTGCCGTAGTTCTCGAAAGAACAGGCCATTTCGCACTGCAAGCAGCCGGTACATTTGTCCGGGTTGATGTGCAGGACTTTCTGCATGTGTATCTCCTGTGAGGTGTCGGACTGTTCAAGCCCGCGCTTATGAATCAGAATGCATAGCCATTGTTGGCGCTAAAAACCATCAATCGATTCGGATTAACCCTAGGTTCAACAGGGTTGCAACCACAAATTCTCAGCTTGATACACATCTGACATGCCAACGATTGCCCCCAGCAGCGACCGCCAAACGCGCATTGCTCAAGCCCGTGAGCTGGTTTTTGAGGGACAGAACCACCACTTACCCGCCGGATGGGGCTCTGGCGTGTCTGCCGGGATCGCGCAGTCTTGGCAACGCTGCCTGGCCATGGGACTGCAACCGAACCAAACGGTTGGCTTTGACGCCGTGTCCGCTCAGCAGATGCGCCGGGTGCAAGAAGCCAGCCGCCCCCTGGTGCAGGCGGCCCAGCCGGTGCTGGTGGAGCTGGCCCGCGCCATTGCTGACATTCGCTATTTCGCCATCTTGACCAATGCCCAGGGCATCGTGGTGGATGTGCATGGCCCGGTGGACCGGCAAGACCGTCGCGCCGACGTGATCGCCCGTGTGGGGGTGGACCTGTCCGAAAAAGCCGTGGGCACCACCGCCATCAGCGCCGCCTTGAGCGAGTTGCAGCCTGTTTGGCTGCACCGGGGCGAGCATTTTTTCCAAGACACCGGGATTTACAGCTGCGCGGGTGCGCCCGTGTTTGGGCCGGATGGCCTGTGCGCTGGCATGCTCGACCTCACGGGCATCGAGACCACCGAACGTCCAGCCCTGAAACACCTGGTGCGCCGCTCGGCCCGCAGCATCGAAAACAGCTGGCTGCTGTCCACTGCACACGCCTTGGTGTTGCGACTGAACTGGCCCGGCAACCAGCCCGGCGACGACAGCGACGGCCTGCTGACCCTGGACACCGATGGTCATATCGTGGGGGCCAACCCAACCGCGCGGCAGATGCTGTCTTTGTCGCCCGCCACACAAGGCCAAACACTGCACGCCAGCGAAGTTTTTGCTTCGCCTTGGGAGAACCTGTTCGATGCGGCCAACCGCAAGGGTCAAAGCCAGGAATTACCGCTGTGGTCTGGCCTGCGCCTGCAAACTCAAGCACTGCGCGCGGGCACCTCAGCCCCAGCCTTGCAGCCCCATGCCACATCAGAACGGATCAGCGCTGCAGCCAAACCCCTCAAGGATATTCAGACCGAGATGATCCGCGAAGCGGTGAACCAGGCTCGCGGCAACGTGGCCGAAGCCGCACGCGCACTGGGCATCAGCCGCGCCACGGTCTACCGCAAGCTGGGCGCGCCCAGAAGCTGATCACTTGCCCGCATTCGGGAAGAACAACTGTTCGCCCCCAATATTGTAATCGGCAATCACGCCCTGCCCTGCGGCCGAGGTGATCCAGTCCACAAACTTCTGAGCATCGGCCTGTTTGACGTGGGCGTGCTTGGCAGGGTTGACCACCATCACGCCATATTGGTTGAACAGGCGCTGATCACCCTCCACCAAAATGGCCAGATCGGCGCGGTTCTTGAAGTTGAGCCATGTCGCACGATCCGACAACACATAGGCCCCCGTTGAAGCCGCCATGTTGAGGGCAGGCCCCATGCCACAGCCGCACTCACGGTAAGCCGAACCTTTGGCGGTCTCCAGGTTGGCCGTTTTCCAGTAACGCAGTTCGGCGGCGTGTGTCCCGCTCTTGTCGCCCCGCGATACAAAAGGTGCATTGGCCTTGGACAGCCGTGTCAGCGCCGCCACAATGTCTTTGCCCCGGGTCGCAGCCGGGTCGGCCTTGGGGCCAATCAACACAAAGTCGTTGTACATCACAGGCAGGCGCTTGATGCCAAAGCCATCGGCCACAAACTTTTCTTCCGCCACCTGGTCGTGCACAAACACCACGTCGGCGTCACCGCGCCGCGCCATGTCCAGGGCCTGGCCCGTGCCCAAAGCCACCACCTTCACATCCAGCCCGCTGGCCTTTTTGAAGGCGGGCAGCAAGTGCGAAAACAGGCCCGATTGCTCGGTCGAGGTGGTGGAGGACATCACGATCGACTGGGCTTGCACCCAGACCGAGGTGGTGGCCAAAACTGCGCACACCAGTGCGCGACGGGTAAAAGTATTAAAGGTCATGAAAGCTCTCCTTGAACAAAAGCATGGGCTGCCGGACTGTGCGCCGCCAGCAAATTGGGATTGAAAAAATCGGCCACGGGCAGGTCGGCCAATACGCGGCCCGCCTCCAGGTAAACGACGCGGGTGGCCAAGCGTTTGACCTGGCCCAGGTTGTGGCTGGCCCAGACCAAGGTCAACGGGCGATCCTGGCTGCTCGCAAAGTCGGCCATCAAAGCTTCCACCTCGCGTTTGGCATGCGGGTCCAGGCTGGCTGTGGGTTCGTCCAGCAGCAGCACATCGGGCTGACGTGCCCAGGCGCGGGCCAAGGCCAGGCGCTGCTGCTGCCCGCCCGACAGTTGGCGACCGTTTTGCCGCGCCACCCCCTGCAAGCCCACGCGCTCCAAGGCCTGCAGCGCCAGCTCTTTGGCGGCCGACCAGTTCAGGCCACGCGCGCGGTCCAGCCACAAGCCCAGCGCCACATTGTTCAAAGCCGACAGGCGCAGCAGATGCGGCCTTTGGAACAGCATGGCTTGGCGCACACCCGGCGCTTGCAGCACTTGGCCTTGCGTGGGTGGCACCAGCGCATGCAGGGTGCGCAGCAAAGTGCTTTTGCCAGAGCCATTGGCCCCCACCAGCGCCACGCGCTCGCCAGGCGCAATGCGCAAGCTCACGCCCGTCAAGGCCGTTTGCGCCCCCAGCTGCACACTCACCGCGTCCAGACCGATCTGAGTCGCCGTCATGAGCGCAACCCTTCCAAAGCCTGGACCGTTTTAGGGCTTGCATGCCGCCGCTCACCCCACTGGCGCAGCCCCGCCACCAGCGCATTGAGCAGCAACACCACCGCCAGCAAAACCATGCCCAAGCCCAGCGCCAGCGGCAAATCGCCCTTGCTGGTCTCCAATGCAATGGCGGTGGTCATGACACGGGTGAAGCCGTCGATGTTGCCACCCACGATCATGACCGCGCCCACCTCAGAAATGGCACGCCCGAACGCGGTGACGCCGATCATCAGCAAAGCCAAACGCTCATCCCAGGCCAAGAGCAAACCCCGCATCCAGGGGCCTGCGCCCAGTGAGGCCCACTGCTCACCGTGCTGGCGCTCCACATCTTCGACCACTTGGCGGGTCAGGGCCGTGACCACAGGCACCACCAAAATGAACTGGGCCAGCACCATGGCCTTGAAACTGAACATCCAGCCCAGAAAACCCAAGGGCCCGGTGCGCGAGAGCATCAGATAAACCACCAAGCCCACCACCACCGAGGGCAGGGCCAACAACGTGTTGAGGCCCACCAACACCGCGCCCCGACCACGAAACCGCGACACCGCGAGCCATGCCCCCAAGGCCACGCCCACACCATAGGCCAGCAGGCAGGCCGTGGCACTCACGGCCAAAGACCGGGACACCACCACCCACAGGGCAGGATCGAAAGAGGTGACGAGATTCAGCGCCGTCAGGACGCTGTCGGAGAAGGTGTTCATACAGCGGTGTGGATGCTACGGCACAAGCCCCAAGTCAGGCATGAGGGGTGTCCACTATGAACCGGTTTGCATAGGTCAGCGCCATGAAAAAAGCCCGGCGAACCGGGCTCTTCATGGG
>CANGZO010000152.1 GCA_947458305.1 Comamonadaceae bacterium | reverse complement strand
CTGGGCTGCAGGCCTTGTCAAAACCGCTATCGTGTTGACCTGCGTCAAATTTCCAAAAATACCCATGGATTCCGTCACACAAGTTCTTTTGGGCGCCTCGATTGGCGTGGCCGTCATGGGGCGGCGCACGGCGCTGTGGAAGTCAGCTCTTTGGGGCGGTGTGGCGGGCCTGCTGCCCGATCTGGATGTGCTGCTGGACCACGGCGACCCGATTCTGAACATGATCCTGCACCGCGCCGAAAGCCATGCCCTGCTCTTGCTCACGCTCTTTGCGTTTCCGATGGCCTGGGTGGTGAGTCGCATCCACAACCAAGTCCATTTGAATGGCCGTTTGTATGGCCGTTTGTATGGCCGTTGGTGGTGGGCGCTGTGGCTGGCGTTGGTCACGCACCCCTTGCTGGACTTGATGACGATTTACGGCACGCAGGTATTCCAGCCTTTCACCGACGAGGCCTATGGGCTGGGTAGCATGTTCATCATCGACCCGGTGTATTCACTGCCCTTGCTGGCGGGGGTGATCGCGGCGCTGCGCGTCAAAACAGTGGGGCGGGCCTTGGCCATCAACGGTTGGGCGCTGGCTTTCAGCACCTTTTATTTGACGTGGAGTGCGCTGGCGCAATGGGGTGTGACGCAACACGCCCGCCAGTCCCTGCAGGCGCAAGGCTTGCCCAGCCAGCAACTGTTGGTCACACCCGCGCCCTTGACCACCCTGGTCTGGCGCGTGGTGGCGATCGATGGTGAGCGTTTTCATGAAGGTTTTTATGCGCTGATGGATGGTGGTCGTGCCATCCGTTTTGTGGCCCACGAGCGCGGTGGCGCATTGGCCGCGCAAAACGCTGACCATCCGCAGTTGCATCGCTTGGCGCGGTTCACTGACGGGTTTTACAAGCTTGTTGACACCAACGGGCGCTTGGTCGTCACCGACTTGCGCATGGGCCAAGAGCCCGCCTATGTGTTTTCTTTTGACATTGGCCCACCGCTGCAAGCAGGCCAGACCCATCCCGTGGCGCAGCAGCAAAGCCGCCGCATGGACGTGGGGGCGGGTTTGACATGGCTGGGGCAACGGATGTTGGGGCGGGACGTGCCGCCGCCTGGCAGACCTTAAAGCGTATGCCGGTAGCGCTCCATCAGCTGGGCGTGGGTTTCGGCTTCGATCTCTTCGCCTTTGAAGGCTTTGATTTGGTCGCGCAGCATCTCGGTCATGTTGGGCATCTGCGCTCTGTCGACTTGGCGCGAGGCGTCCCAAAGTTGCGAGCGCATGAATGCCTTGGCGCAATGCAAATAAACCGACTCCACTGTCACGCGAATCACCAGCACGGGCGCGCGCCGCGCATCGGCGCACAGCGCCAGATCTGCAGGGTCGGTGGACAACACGGCGCGGCCATTGGCGCGCAAGGTCTCGTCAAAACCCGGCACCATGAACAACAAGCCCAGCCGCCCGGTGGCGATGATGTTTTCCAGCGTGTCCAACCGGTTGTTGCCCGGTGCATCGGGCAGCAGCAAGGTTTGCGCGTTGGGCACCTTGATAAAACCCGGCTCGCCCCCGCGCGGCGAAGCGTCCATGTGCCCACCCGCATCGCTGCTGGCCAGCACCACAAAAGGCGACAAGCCAACGAACTGCACCGCATGCGCGTCCAGCGCCGGGATTTCTTTTTTGAGCGCGCGCTCTCGTGCGGGGCCATACAGCTCGCGCAGGGCTTCTAGGGTGGTGATGTGTGGGGACTGCATGGGGGGCTCAAACCATTTGGATAACCAGCTTCTTGCCGCAAGCCTGAGCGTATTTGCGCAAAGTGGCAAAGGAAGGCGAATGTTTTTCGCTGCGCAAATACGCCTCTAAGCGCGACACCGCAGAAACCGTGGTGCCCATGCGAGTGGCCACTTCGGCTTGCGTCAGGCCTGCGGCTTGACGTGCTTCCAGCATGGCATGGAGTGCGGTGTATTCCTCCTCCAGTTCGTCAAACGCCTTTTGCACGCCGGGCTTGGCCAGCAGAGCTTTGCGAAAAGCCGCGTCGTGCGGCACGGGTTTGTAGCCAGTTTCAGCCATGTTGCACATCCTTCAGTCGTTTACGGGCCAGCCGAAGCTCAATTCAATGCACGGCAATGGCGTCCGTGAGCCGCACATAGCCTGCAACGATGCCAGCGGGCATGGACATCACCTCGCGCCGGACTTTGTCATTGAAGTAGGTGATGGACCAGTTCATTGGAAAAAGATGTTAGCACATTTGCTAATAAATGAACGCCGCTTTGTTGCTCAAAACCCCGACCCCGGCACACTCAAAAAAGCCAGCTCTTCGGGCGTGGACGGGCGGCCCAGGATGGCGTTGCGGTGGGGGTACCGGTCAAAGCGTTCGATGATGGCTTGGTGGCGCTGATCGAAGCGCAGGGTGTCTTCCATGCCCGGCTGTGAAATCACTTGCCCCAGCTGTCCTTCAACCCCGTTACCCGGTTAAACACCGGCTTCGCTCCCGCCAAATGATCCAAGCGATCCGCCACAAAGTACCCAAACCGCTCAAACTGGAACTTCTGGTCCGGCTGCGCCCCGGCCAGTGACGGCTCCACATACGCCGTCACCACTTTCAGGCTGTCGGGGTTCAGGCTTTGCAAGAAGTCTTTGCCGCCCGCATCGGGGTGGGCTTCGGCAAACAGGCGGTCGTACAGGCGCACCTCGGCCTGCACGCCGTCGGCCACGCCCACCCAGGTGATGGCGGCTTTGGCTTTGACGCTGTCGGCGCCGGGCGTGCCGCTCTTGGTGCCGGGGAGTACTTTGGCGTGCACCTCTGTGACGCGTCCCGCCGCGTCGCGTGCGCAGCCGGTGCATTCGATCACGTAGCCGCCCTTCAGGCGCACCACGTTGCCAGGGAACAGGCGTTTGTATCCCTTGGGCGGCACTTCTTCAAAGTCTTCGCGCTCGATCCACACTTCTTTGCCGATTTTGAACACACGGTCAGCAGGCGGAGTGTGGCCCTCGGCAATGGCCGAGTGGGGCAGGGCGGGTTGGGTGCAATCTTCTGTGTAGCCGTCGCTGCCAAAGGCCTCGGCCCAGTTGGTCAGCACCAGCTTGACGGGGTCGAGCACGGCCATGCCGCGGTGTGCTTTGTTTTCCAGGTCTTCGCGCAGGCAGCCCTCAAGGGTGCTGTAGTCGATCCAGCTGTCGCTTTTGGTCACGCCAATCCGGTCTGCAAACAGGCGCAGGCTCTCAGGCGTGTAGCCCCGGCGGCGCAGGCCCACGATGGTCGGCATGCGGGGGTCGTCCCAGCCGCTGACTTTGCCTTCATTGACCATTTGCGCCAGCTTGCGTTTGCTGGTGATCACATAGGTCAGGTTCAGGCGGGCAAATTCGTATTGTTTGGGGCTGGGCGCGGCCAGCAGGCCACATTCGCACAGGCGCTCCATCAGCCAGTCGTAAAACGGGCGCTGGTCTTCAAACTCCAGCGTGCAGATGCTGTGGGTGATTTGCTCCAGCGCGTCTTCGATGGGGTGGGCAAAGGTGTACATCGGGTAGATGCACCAGGTGTCGCCCGTGTGGTGGTGGGTGGCGCGGCGGATGCGGTAGATGGCCGGGTCGCGCATATTGATGTTGGGCGAGGCCATGTCGATCTTGGCGCGCAGCACGGCGGCGCCGTCGGCCAGCTGGCCGCCCTTCATTTCGCGGAATCGCGCCAGGTTTTCTGCGACGGTGCGGCTGCGGAAAGGGCTGTCCACGCCGGGCTTGCCAAAGTCGCCCCGGTTGGCGCGCATGTCTTCGGCGCTTTGTTCGTCCACATAGGCGTGGCCGGCTTCAATCAGGCTTTCTGCGGCGCGGTACATGAAGTCGAAGTAGTCGCTGGCTTGGTAGGGCGCGGCAGAGCCTGCGGCTTGGCCCAATTGCGCCCAGTCAAAACCGAGCCACTTCACGGCGTCGATGATGCTGTTGACGTATTCGGTGTCTTCTTTTTCGGGGTTGGTGTCGTCAAAGCGCAGGTGGCACACGCCGCCGTATTCCTTGGCCAGCCCGAAGTTGATGCAGATGCTTTTGGCGTGGCCCACATGCAGGTAGCCGTTCGGCTCGGGCGGAAAGCGGGTGCGAATCTTGGCCGGGTCGGGTTCGCCCTTGGCGTGGTGCGCGGCGTCGCCGGGGCTGCCGGCCCAGCGGCGGCTGTCGTAGGTGCCTTGCTCGATGTCTTTTTCGATGATCTGGCGCAGGAAGTTGCTGACCTTGTGGTCGGCGCTGTCGGCGGGGCTGTTCGGTGGGGTGGGGGAGGTCATAGCGTCTGATTTTAGGCGTTGGCATCGGCCTGACCGTGTACTCACCGTTACGAATGGAAACTACTGTCAAGCGCAGTTCGTGCACCAAAGCCTAAGCTGCCGCGCTTAAGGGGTAGGGAGCATGCTTTCAAAGAAAGCCAACTTGATCAGGGGAACTTTGTTATGCGTTATTCGTTCAAACTGTCGTTTTCAAGAACTGTCGCGCTGCTCGGACTGCTGGGTCTGGGTTTTTTGCAGGTGGGTTGCGCTCATCCGGTGGAGGTGGTGCCATCGATCACCGTTCACTCGCGCATCGGCCATGTCCCGGTTTACACCCAGGTGGGTGTTCCTGGTCGGGTGATTTATGCCCCGCCGCCCCGGGTGATTTATGTCCCGCCACCGAGTGTGGTCTATGTGCCCCGAGTTTTGGCGCCAGATCACGGCTGGGGGCATGGGCATGAGCGCCGTTGGGGCCATGAGCGCAAGCACCGACACCACCATGGCGATGGCCACAGGCGTGGTGGTTGAGACCATCGTGGCGATATTCGTCACGGATGGCCCCCTTGCAGGAGGCCTTGAGTCCGAAAGGGTTCAGCGCCGCTGACGCAGCACCATCTCGTCGCGCCGGATTTCCACGTCAAAGTGCTTCAAGAAGGCCTGGCCCAGCAGCGCTTGTTCGGGCGGCATGCCGGTCAGGCCCACGGTGACGCTGGCATCGTTGAGCACAAGATGCCCCGCTCGCACGGGCACGCTGCGCACCAGTTGGCCGGGGCGCTGGCCGTTGGCGGTGTGCAAGGTGATGCTCTGGCCCGCAGGCAGCCCGGCCTGGGTGGCCAGCGCCTGGCTCACGCTCACATGGCTGGCCCCGGTGTCCACCAAAAAGCGCACAGGCTGGCGGTTGACTTCGCCCTCGACATGAAAATGCCCGTCGCGCTGGCGCGGAATGACCAGATCGCCCGAACTGAGCGCATAGGGCTTGAGGCTGGCCTGGCGCTTTTGTTCGATCTGCTCAAACACCAAGTACAACACCCCAGCCACAGCCAGCCACACGGCGGCGATGGCCAAGGCGCCGAGGCGGGCGGTTTTGTGGATGGAAGGTGGTGGCATGACAGGCAATATAGCGGCACCATTGCACTGGGCGGCGAAGCCGCGCTGGTCAAAAGGGCAAACCACCGACCACTTGGCCAAGTACGCCCATTAACTGGGGCAGCACAAAGACGATAATCCCCCCAGATTTTTGAGGAGCCTTTGTGGATCTGATGTTGTTGCTGAAAGCCGCCGTGATGGGCGTGGTCGAGGGTTTGACCGAGTTCTTGCCGATCTCGTCCACCGGGCATTTGATTTTGGCGGGGGCTTTGCTGGGCTTTGACGATGACAAGGCCAAGGTGTTTGACATCGCCATCCAGACCGGGGCCATCCTGGCCGTGATCATTGTGTATTGGCAAAAGATCAGCAGCACGGTGCGCGCTTTGCCGCACAGTGCCGATGCCCAGCGCTTTGCCCTCAATGTGTTCATCGCCTTTGTGCCAGCCGTCATTTTGGGCCTGCTGTTTGGCAAGGCCATCAAGGCGAACCTGTTCACGCCCGAGGTGGTGGCCACCAGTTTCATCGTGGGTGGCTTCATCATTTTGTGGGCCGAGCGCAGACAGGCCCGCGACGTGCG
>CANGZO010000151.1 GCA_947458305.1 Comamonadaceae bacterium | reverse complement strand
GGCACGCTGGAAGAAGGCCACCGACGAGCAGGACGACGAGTGGGTCCAGACGATGAACAAACGCGGCCTCAATGGCGCGGCTTTGCTCAAGGACGCTCAAGACCTGATCAAGCAATACACCAAGTAAGCCCTTGATGACATCAACCTGAGCAGCCCTTGTGGTCTGCTCAGGTTTTTTTATAGGCATCTCAGAAGCGGATGCATTCAGCGGCGGGTCTCTTCAGTTCCCATCTCACTTTCATCAACACCCTTCAAACGCCATGATGTTCTCAAATCCACTGGAGCGGATTGCCCGTCTCTGCAGCATATTGGGCGGGTTGATCCTGATTGGACTGATGCTGATGACCTGCTACAGCCTGATCGGACGCAATTTTTTCAACTCGGCCGTGATTGGTGACTTTGAATTGACGGGTGTGGGTGTCGGCGCGGCCATTGCCCTGTTCATGCCGCTTTGCCAACTCAAGCGTGAAAACATCATCGTGGATTTTTTCACGGCCAAGTGCAGCAAGCAGTTCAACTTCAAACTGGATCGACTGGGTGACCTGTTGATGATGGTGATTTTTTCCCTGCTTGCATGGCGTTGCGGTGCTGCAGCCATCAAAGCCAAGGAAAACATGGGCGCGTCCATGCTGCTGGAATTTCCAGACTGGATTGTGTTGACCAGCATGTGCATTCCGTTTGGCATCACGGCGGTGATTGCCGCTACGCAAGTGATCTCCAAATTTGACAACAACAAGGTTGCACCATGACCCCGATCGCTCTGGCTTCGATGATTTTCGGGATCATGCTGTTGCTGATGGTGGTCCGCGTGCCCATTGCGGGCGCCATGTTCTTGGCAGGCACCTCTGGATTCATCCTGCAAACAGGTTTTCCAACCTATTTGAACTTTCTCAACAACCTGGCTTTTGCCCGACTGGCCAACTACGACTTGTCGGTCATTCCTCTTTTCATCTTGATGGGGCACTTTGCCACCCAAGGCGGCATCAGCAAGGCCTTGTTTCAGTTTGCCGCAGCCGTCATGGGCCGCTTCAAGGGCGGCTTGGCCATGGGTGCCGTGCTTGCATGCGGCGCGTTTGGCGCCATTTGTGGCTCCTCTGTGGCCACCGCAGCAACCATCACGGGCGTGGCTCTGCCCGAAATGAAACGCCATGGCTACTCGGGTCGCCTGTCCACCGGTACGCTGGCAGCTGGCGGCACATTGGGCATCCTGATCCCGCCTTCGGTGCCGCTGGTCATTTACGCCATCATGACCGAACAGAACATCGCCAAGTTGTTTGCTGCGGCCATGGTGCCCGGCCTGATTGCCATGGTGGGCTACATGATCGCCATCGCCATTTATGTGCGCCTCGTGCCGGGTCAGGCCCCTGACCAGGAAGACCGCGAAGAACTCACTTTCGAAGCACTCAAAGGCATTTTGCCCATCGCCTTCATTTTCATTCTGGTCTTTGGCGGCATCTATGCAGGCTTCTTCACCCCAACCGAAGGGGCTGCAGTGGGTGCGGCATCCACCTTTTTGGCGGCCTTGCTCAAGCGTGAGCTGACCTGGGACAAATTCCTGCATTGCTTCCACGCCACTGCCATCAGCTCAGCGATGATCTTCATGATTTTCATGGGGGCCGATGTCATGAACGCCGCCCTGGCTCGTACACAAGTGCCAGCCCAACTGGCCGAAATGGTGGTGGCCATGAATTTAGCCCCCTTGCTCGTGGTGGCCGGCATTTTGATGCTTTATGTGGTGCTGGGCGCGGTGATGGATGAACTGTCCATGCTGCTTCTGACCATCCCAATCTTCTTCCCGATCATCATGAAACTGGACTTCGGCATGACGCCTGAATACACCGCGATCTGGTTCGGCATCATGGTGCTGATGACGGTGGGTTTTGGCATGCTGGCACCGCCCGTCGGACTCAACGTCTATGTGGTCAACGGCATGGCCAAAGACGTGCCGCTGAGTGAGAGCTACAAGGGCATCATGCCTTTCCTGATCAGCGACACGGTGCGCACCATGTTGCTGCTTTTCTTTCCCGGCATATCGCTCTTCCTGATCCAGTACCTGACCTGACCAGTCACACCAACCAGACAAGCCTCCGGGTTACCCAAGCCCGGAGGCTTTTTTCATGGGGAACTGGTTAGACTCTGACCTTGAACCATGTCCATCACCCCGCCCCTCCGTCTCACCCATGATGTTTGACCGCACCATTCGACATTGCCGCCAATGCGGTGCTTTGGTGGCGCGTCGCCTGCCCGACGACGGGGACACCAAGCTGCGCGCCATTTGCACCGTCTGCAACACCGTGCATTACGAAAACCCCCTGAACGTGGTGGGCACGGTGCCGCACTGGGGCGATCAGGTGCTGCTGTGCAAACGCAACATCGAGCCACGCAAAGGCAAATGGACCCTGCCCGCAGGTTTCATGGAGTTGGGCGAATCCACCTCAGAGGGTGCAGCCCGCGAGACCACCGAAGAGGCGGGTGCACAGTTCATCATGGAAGACTTGCTGACTGTGATGAGTGTGCCGCGTGTGGGCCAGGTGCATTTGTATTACCGGGCGCGCTTGACCAGTGATGTGTTCGACCCCGGCCACGAAACCATGGAAGCACGGCTGTTCACAGAAGCAGAGATCCCTTGGGACGAATTGGCTTTTCGCACCGTCAAGGAAACGCTGGAGCACTACTTTGCCGACCGCCGCGCGGGCCAGTTTGGCACACACGCGTTCGACATTGCTTGAGCGCTGAGAAGGTCAGATGTCAATCGCAGAGGCCGACCCAGCCTGCTTGCGCAGCTCAAACTTCTGAATCTTGCCCGTGCTGGTCTTGGGCAACTCACCAAACACCACGGCACGTGGCACCTTGAAGCCCGCCAGGTGTTGCTTGCAGTGCGCCACGATCTGCTCAGCAGTGACTTGGGCGTCGGCTTTGAGCTCCACAAACGCGCAAGGCGTCTCGCCCCAACGCGCATCGGGCTTGGCCACCACGGCTGCGGCCAGCACAGCGGGGTGGCGGTAGAGCACGTCTTCCACCTCAATCGATGAAATGTTTTCACCACCCGAGATGATGATGTCTTTGCTGCGGTCCTTGATCTTGAAGTAACCGTCGGGGTATTGCACCGCCAAGTCCCCGCTGTGGAACCACCCGCCCGCAAAAGCCTCTTGCGTAGCCTTGGGGTTCTTCAGATAACCCTTCATGGTGATGTTGCCCTTGAACATGATCTCGCCCATGGTCTCACCATCTTGCGGCACCGGTTGCATTGTCTCGGGGTTGAGCACGCGTACATCGCGCTGCAGGTGGTAGCGCACGCCCTGACGGGCATTCAGTCGGGCCCGATCACCGATGTCGAGCGCGTCCCACTCGGGGTGTTTGGGGCACACCGTGGCCGGGCCATAGACCTCGGTCAGGCCGTACACATGGGTCAAGTCAAAGCCCAGTTGCTCCATGCCCTCGATCATCGAGGCCGGGGGCGCTGCGCCCGCCACCATGGCCTTGATGCCAGCGGGCACACCCGCCTTCATCGCGGCCGGAGCGTTCACCAGCAAACCATGCACGATGGGTGCACCACAGTAATGCGTGACGCCGTGGTTGCGCATGGCATCGAACATGGCCTGTGCGTCCACCTTGCGCAAACACACGTTCACGCCCGCACGCGCTGCCACTGTCCACGGAAAGCACCAGCCGTTGCAATGGAACATGGGCAGCGTCCACATGTAGACCGCGTGCTTGGGCATGTCCCATTCCAGAATGTTCGAAATGGCATTGGTGGCTGCCCCCCGGTGGTGGTAGACCACGCCCTTGGGATTGCCCGTGGTACCGCTGGTGTAGTTCAGCGCAATCGCGTCCCACTCGTTGGCGGGCAGGCTCCAAGCAAAGTCGGGGGCACCGCTGGCCACAAAGGCTTCATAAGTGAGCGAGCCCAATTTTTCGATCGGGCCTGTGTAGAGCGCGTCCTCCACATCGATCACCAGCAAGGGCCGGGTGGACTGGCGCAGCGCCAGCGCTTTTTTCATCACGCCCGCAAACTCCGGGTCCACGATCACCGCCTTGGCCTCGCCGTGGTCCAGCATGAAAGCCACGGTCTCGGGGTCCAGACGGGTGTTGAGCGCATTGAGTACGGCGCCCACCATGGGAATGCCAAAGTGCGCCTCCACCATCGGCGGCGTGTTGGGCAGCATCACGGCCACCGTGTCGTTCTTGCCAATGCCCGCCTGCGCCAGCGCACTGGCCAGCTGGCGGGTGCGGCGGTAGGTGGTGGCCCAGTCCTGGCGCAAATCGCCGTGCACGATGGCCAGGCGGTTCGGGTACACCTCGGCCGTCCGCTCAATGAAGCTCAATGGGGAAATCGGGGCATGGTTGGCAGGGGTCTGGGGCAAGTCTTGGTCAAAGATGCTGACTTTGGTTTCATTCATGGTGGGATTCCGTTTTGGCTTGAAGGCGTATGGTGCTGAGTTTGCCTGACCCAGAGCTGAAATCCATGCTGGTTTGCCCCGAAACAAGCCCAAGCTGGCCTTTCTTATCGGTGAAAATACCCCAATGGCCATCCCCCAGTCTTTCATCCAGGAGTTGCTGTCCCGCGTCGACGTGGTCGACATCGTGGGCAAGTACGTGCAGCTCAAGAAAGGCGGTGCCAACTTCATGGGCCTGTGCCCTTTTCACGGCGAGAAATCCCCTAGCTTCAGCGTCAGCCCCACCAAGCAGTTTTTTCATTGCTTTGGCTGCGGCAAAAACGGCAATGCCATCGGCTTTTTGATGGAACACGCGGGCATGACCTTCATCGAGGCGGTGAAGGACTTGGCCCAGCAAACCGGCATGGTGGTGCCCGAAGAACAACAGTCACCCGAAGACCGCGCCCGCGCCGCCGCAGCCAAGGCCAAGCAAGACAGCCTGAGCGATGTGCTGGAAAAAGCGGGCGAGGCCTACCGCGAACAGCTCAAGATCACCCCGCACGCCATCGACTACCTCAAGGGCCGGGGCCTGTCGGGCCAGATTGCCAAGCGCTTTGGCCTGGGCTATGCGCCCGAGGGCTGGCGCAGTCTGGCCAGCATCTTTCCCAAATACGACGACCCGCTGCTGGCCGAATCGGGCCTGGTGATCGTGAACGAAGAAGACGACAAGCGCTATGACCGTTTTCGCGACCGAATCATGTTCCCGATCCGCAATATCAAAGGCGAGTGCATCGGCTTTGGCGGTCGGGTGATTGGCAGCGGCACACCCAAATACCTCAACTCCCCAGAAACCCCGGTGTTTCACAAAGGCCGCGAGTTGTATGGCCTCTATGAAGCCCGCGAAGCCCTGCACAGCGCAGGCTACGTGCTGGTGACCGAAGGCTACATGGACGTGGTGGCCCTGGCGCAGCTGGGCTTTGCCAACGCCGTGGCCACGCTGGGCACGGCCTGCACGCCCGACCATGTGCAAAAGCTGTTCCGCTTCACCGATTCGGTGGTCTTCAGCTTTGACGGCGACGGCGCAGGCCGACGCGCTGCCCGCAAGGCGCTCGATGGCGCCCTGCCCTACGCTACCGACGTGCGCAGCATCAAGTTCTTGTTTTTGCCCGCCGAGCACGACCCCGACAGCTATGTGCGCAAGTTTGGCCAAGAGGCTTTTGCCGAGCAGATCAAGCAGGCCATGCCGCTGTCGCGCTTTTTGATCGAAGCGGCCAGCGCCGACTGCGACCTGCAAACCGCTGAAGGCCGCGCCCGTTTGTCCAGTCAAGCGCGCCCGCTGTGGCAGCTGCTGCCCGACGGTGCGCTCAAGCAGCAATTGCTGTCGGAGCTGGCGCAACTCATCCAACTGGAAACGGCGGGCCTTGAAAAACTCTGGGGTCAGCAAGCGGCCAGCGATCAGCGCTTTGCTCCCGCTGCGCGCCCTGCTGCAGCGCCCGCACCCCAGTCTGCCAACACGGCCTTCAGCAAGGCTGCCCATACAGGGCATGACGAATACCCCAACTT
>CANGZO010000150.1 GCA_947458305.1 Comamonadaceae bacterium | reverse complement strand
GTCAAAGCGGCTGCAAAAATCATGAACTCGGTCAAAGTGGAATTGGAGTCGTCCATCATGGCCGGCTTGTCCCAAATTGATGCCGACCTGATGCAAAAGATTCAGGACAACATGTTCACCTTTGAAAATTTGGTGGGCGTGGACAACAAAGGCATTCAGGCCATCATGCGCACGGCCGAGCCCGATCTGTTGATGGTGGCCCTGAAGGGGGCACCCGATTTCGTCAAAGACAAATTTCTCGGCAACATGTCAGCCCGCGCAAGGGTCATGTTCGTGGACGATATGGAATCCAAAGGTCCGCTGCGCATCACCGAAGTGGAAGAGGCGCAAAAGAAAATCATGCGCTTGGCCCGCAAGTTGTCCGATGCCGGCGAACTGGTATTAGCGGGCGGTGGCGATGGCTTTGTCTAAGATGGGCAATTACAACAGCGTTTGGAATTCGGACGCATTGCTGAGCAAAGCCACTGTGGCGCCTACCTTTGCAAGGACCGAATGGGATGCGGTGCGATCCCGCTCATTCGGGTCTTGGACGTTTCCTGTGCAAACCGCATGGCCAGCCAACACCGATGGGCCTTCCCCCTTGGATGGCGATACCCAATTGGCACCCGATTTGATCGATGCCGACGCCAATGCCGTGCCTGTGGAGCCCTCAGACACCGAGGAGGCGTCTGCTCAAACCACGGTGTCAGAAGAAGCCTTGGAACAGCTGCGAAATGAGGCCTTTCAGGCCGGCGTGGCCGAAGGCCGGGCCCAGCACTTGGCAGAAACCCACACCGAGCGCGCACAAGAGCGCGAGTTGATCCAGCGTTTAGGCATGGAGTTGCAAAGCATCAGCCAAGACCCCCAGCGCTTTTTTGAACCCCTCAAGCGCTTGTCTTTGCATTTGGCCGAGCAACTGGTGCGTGCCGAGCTCAAGCTGTCAGGTCAGGCCATTCATGGTTTGGTGCAGTCGTGCATTGCCCAACTCGAACACCCGGTGCCACCGGTTCAGGTCAGCTTGAACCCAGACGACCTGAAGCAACTGCAGGCGATGGGGGAGGCGGTCACGGCCCATTTGCAATTGGATCCCGATGCCAATTTGCGTCCCGGCAGCGTGCGGGTGCGGGTGCAAGACAGTGTGGTGCAAGACTTGATTGAAAACAGGCTGGAGCCTTTGGCTCGGCGTTTGTTGCCCGAGCCAGAAGCCTGGATGCAGAACTCCGGCTTGGTGCGCGACCGTGCAGAGCCACTGCCCGAGTCCACCCCCAAGAGGGACTGGAACCGCCAAGTGATTGACGTGCAAGACACCGACGTGAAAGCGACACCCCCTGACGACGGCGAACCCGCATGAACTTTGAACATGAAGTCAACCAGCTGATCGGCTCTTTGCATGCACCTGAGCCGCAACGCAACGGCACGCTGGTGCGCTTGGTGGGCATGCGGCTGGAGACGCGTGGCCTGATGGCGCCGCTGGGCGCTTGCTGCGAAATCGTGGGGCAGATGGGCCACCGGGTCGAGGCCGAGGTGGTGGGCTTCAACGACGAGACTTTGTTTTTGTTGCCCTTCACCGAACCCCAAGGCATTGGCCCGGGCGCTCAGGTGCGGGTGATCAGCCACACCTCGCAAGTGGCTTTGGGCCCGGATTTGTTGGGCCGCATCATCGACGGACGCGGCCAGCCGCTGGACGGCAAGCCCGCGCCCGATTGCCGCGATGTGCTGAGCCTGCAAGGCCGCCCCATTAACCCGATGGAGCGTGGCCCGATCAAGGAAATTTTGGACGTGGGCGTCAAAGCCATCAACGGCATGCTGACGATTGGCCGGGGCCAACGCTTGGGTTTGATTGCAGGTTCTGGCGTGGGCAAAAGTGTGTTGCTCGGCATGATGACCCGGTTCACCGAAGCCGATGTGGTGGTGATTGGGCTGATTGGCGAGCGCGGGCGTGAGGTGCAGGCTTTCATTGAAGAGTCACTGGGGCCGGTGGGCTTGGCCAAGTCGGTGCTGGTGGCGGCACCCGCCAATGAATCGCCGGTGCTGCGCCTCAAAGCCACGCACATGACGCATGTGATTGCCGAGTACTTCAGAGACCAAGGCAAAAACGTGTTGATGCTGGTGGACAGCCTGACCCGGGTGGCCCACGCGCAACGCGAAATCGGGCTGGCCGTGGGCGAGCCGCCCACCGCCAAGGGTTATCCACCATCGGTGTTTGCGTTGTTGCCCAATTTGATTGAACGCGCTGGTGTAGGACGCCACGGCGTGGGCTCGATCACCGCCATCTACACCGTGCTGGCCGAGGGGGACGATGCCAACGACCCGATCGTGGACATTGCCCGCGCCTCGCTCGATGGCCAGGTGATGCTGTCGCGCAAGCTGGCCGATGCCGCGCACTACCCTGCCATTGACCTGAATGGTTCGGTGTCGCGGGTGATGCAAAACCTGATCTCGCCAGAAGACCAAAAGATGGCCAACCGGTTTCGGCGCTTGTGGTCGCTGTACCAACAAAACCAAGACCTGATCCAGGTGGGCGCCTACGAGGCCGGCAGCAACCCCGACCTGGACCAAGCCATCCGCTTGCGCTCATCGATGGAACATTTTTTACAACAAGACATGCACAGCAGCCAAGACTCGGCGACCACCCGGCACGAAGTTCAAGTGCTGATGCAGAACTGACACCCCCAAGGAGCCCCCATGCGACAAGCCCGAACTTGCTGGCCCGTCCTGGTTAAAAAAGCCCAGGATACGGTGAACGACGCCCAAAACGAAATCGCCCAGGCCATGGCCCGCGTGGACCAACTGCAGGCCAGCCATGACAGGCTGTGCAGGCTGTACGACGAGTACCGGCTCAAAGAGCAAACCGCCCAAGTGCCTGTGATGGGCATGCAGGCCAGCATGAACCAGCGGCAATTCATGGCCCAGTTGCTCAATTTGCAGCAACGCGTGGTGCTGGACCTGAGCAGAGCCAGAGACCACGTGGCCATTGTTCGAAAAAAGCGTGCATTGGCAGAGATCGAGCTGCACAAGATGAAGTCGATGGAAGCCCAAGACGCCAAGGCCGTCGCCCTTGAGCAGCAGCGCCATGAACAAAAGTTGATGGACGAGTTGGGCGTGCGGCAGTTCAACCTGAGCTTTCAGCGCTGAAGGGCCAGTTCAAAGGGTTTTCACGGGGTTCAATGGGCTCAAAAGTGCAAATCAATTGACCCATAATGACCGGGATCGTGGAACACCAAACACCTGCTTGGCGTTCTTTCTTCCTTGTCATTGGAGACAACCATGAGCCAACCCTCTTCACGCCGCCAAGTATTGGCACAAGGCGCCGCCCTGTTGGGCGCTACATCTTCGGGCCTGCTGGTGCCGCAAAGTGCGCTGGCCCAGACCGGCAAAATCCGTGTCGGCCTGATGCTGCCCTATACCGGCACCTTTGCACAGCTGGGTGTGGCCATCGAAAACGGTTTTCGCATGGCCATCAACGAACAAGGCGGCAAACTGGGTGGCCGTGAAATCGAGTGGTTCAAGGTGGACGACGAGTCTGAGCCTTCCAAAGCCATTGAAAACGCCAACAAACTGGTGCAGCGCGACAAGGTCGACGTGCTGGTCGGCACGGTGCACTCGGGCGTTCAAATGGGCATTCACCGCGTGGCCCGCGAAAGCGGCGTGATCAACCTCATCCCCAACGCGGGCGTGCACATGGCCACCCGCGCCCAGTGCGCCCCCAATGTGTTCCGCACCAGCTTTTCCAACAGCCAGCCCACCATGGCTTTGGGCGAGACCATGGTCAAGCGTGGCCACAAAAAAGCAGTCTGGATCACCTGGAAGTACGCCGCTGGCGACGAGGCCTTTGAAGGCTTCCGTGACAGCTACACCAAAGCCGGTGGCACCATCGTCAAAGAACTGGGCCTGCCCTTCCCCAACGTCGAGTTCCAGGCTTTGCTCACCGAAATCGCTGCGCTCAAGCCCGACGCAGTGGCTTGCTTCTTTGCGGGCGGCGGTGCGGCCAAGTTCTTGCGCGATTACGCCGCCGCTGGCCTCAAGGGCAAGATTCCGCTGTATGGCTCGGGCTTTTTGACCGAAGGCGTGCTGGAAGCCGCGGGCCCTGCGGCCGACGGCGTGCTCACCACCCTGCACTACGGCGATGGCATCGAGACCAAGCGCAACAACACGTTCCGCCTGAACTATGCCAAGACCTTCAAACTGCAGCCCGATGTGTACGCGGTGCAAGGCTATGACACCGGCTTGCTGCTGATTCAGGGCGCCAACGCAGTCAAAGGCGATGTGAGCCAAAAAGCCGCCATGATCAAGGCCATGGAAGCCGCCGTGATCGACAGCCCACGCGGCAAGTGGACCATGAGCAAGTCGCACAACCCGGTGCAAGACATTTACCTGCGCGAAGTCTCGAACAAAGAGAACAAGGTAATCGGCGTTGCCGCCAAGGCGCTGGCCGACTCCGGCGCAGGTTGCCGCATGTAAACTGCGCGGGCCCTCCGTGCCACGGCGGATTTCGGTCCGCCGTTTTCATTGGCGCTTGGGCTTTGTGCATCGCACTGCCGTTCTCACCCATTCAAAGAGAAATTCCCGATGGACTTTGTGAATTTTTTGATCCAGCTGCTCAACAGCGTCCAGTACGGGCTGCTGCTGTTCATGCTGGCCGCGGGCCTGACGCTGATCTTCGGCATCATGGGCGTGGTCAACTTGGCGCACGGCAGTTTTTACATGCTGGGTGCTTACCTGGCGTGGTCTTTGGCCGCGCAGCTGGGCAGCTTCACTTTGGCCATCATCGTGGGCACGGCTTTGTCGGTGGCTTTCGGATTGGTCATTGAGCGTTTGCTGTTTCGGCACTTTTATCACCGAGATCACCTGGACCAAGTGCTGCTGACCTTTGGCCTGATCTATGTGTTTGAAGAGCTGCGCTCCATCATCTGGGGCGACGATGTGCATGGCTTGCCTGTGCCGCAAATGTTGGCAGCTTCTATCCCCCTGACCGAGAACCTGTCGTACCCGGTGTACCGCTTGTTCATGTCGGGCGTGTGCTTGGTGCTGGCGCTTGGCCTGTATTTGTTGATCTCCAAAACCCGCTTGGGCATGAAGATCCGCGCAGGCGCCTTCAACCGAGAGATGACCGAATCGCTGGGTGTCAACATCAAGCTCATCCATTCGGTGGTGTTTGCTTTGGGCATTGGCCTGGCCTCAATCGCGGGCATGATCGCCGCGCCTGTGTCGAGCGTCTACCCCAACATGGGCAGTCAGGTTTTGATCATGTGCTTTGTGGTGGTGGTCATTGGCGGCATCGGCTCGGTACGCGGCGCTTTGATCGCGGCCCTGCTGGTGGGCCTGGTCGACACCTTTGGCAAGGTGCTGCTGCCCCAAGCCTCGGGCATGCTGGTGTATGTGCTGATGGCGGCTGTGCTGCTGTACAAACCCGAAGGCCTGTTCAAGCAATGACAACGAGAAGAACAACATGAGCATGCCGCAAATTCACCTCGAAACCCTGCCGCGCAGCATCCAACTGGTGATGGTGCTGGGCTTTTTGGCGCTCGCCGCCTTCCCCTTTGTCGGGTCTGACTTTTACACGGCCATGGTCGTGCGCATGATGATCCTGGCCATCTTGGCCATGAGCCTCGATCTGCTGCAAGGCGTGACCGGCTTGGTGTCGCTGGGCCATGCCGCCTACTTTGGCTTGGCGGGTTATGTGCTGGCTTTCATCACTCCCCAAAACGAAGCCATCAGCCTGTACACCAGCTTGCCGCTGGCGGTGGGCGGTTCGGCCTTGGCGGCCTTGGTGATTGGCTTTTTGGTGGTGCGCACGCACGGCATCTACTTCATCATGGTGACCATGGCTTTCGCGCAGATGATCTTCTTCATCTTCTTTGACAACAAAGCCCTGGGCGGCTCGGACGGTTTGTTCCTCAACTTCCGGCCCGATGCGGGCATCATCGACCTGGAAAACAAGCGGGTGTTTTATTACTTCACGCTGG
>CANGZO010000149.1 GCA_947458305.1 Comamonadaceae bacterium | reverse complement strand
CGTGCAGTTTCAGGCTGGCGTAGTAGCTCATCGAGCGGCCCAACTCCAGCTGCATCTTCATGTCGGCCACGCGGTGACGCAGGGCCTGGAAGCTGGCGATGTTCACGCCGAACTGCTTGCGGGTGTTCATGTAGTCCACGGTGATGGCCAAGGTCTTGTCCATCACGCCCACGGCTTCTGCGCAGGTGCAGGCGATGCCGATGTCCACGGCTTCTTCCAATGCGGTCAAGCCATTCAGTGTGATCAGTTGGGCGGGGGCCTTGTTCAACACCACTTCGGCAGCGCGCGAGCCGTCTTGCGTGCCATAGGCTTGGGTGCTCAAGCCGCTGGCGCTGCGTTCCACCAAAAACAAAGCGATTTGGCCGTTCACGGTGGCGGGCACCACGAAGGCGTCGGCTTGGTCGCCAATGGCCACCACGCTCTTGGTGCCGCTCACGGTCCATGCGCCGCCAGATTCGCTGGCCTGTGCGGCGCAGCGGCCCAGTTGATAACGGGCGCCGCGTTCTTGCTGCGCCAACACCACGATGGCTTCACCTGCGGCCATGCGCGGCAACCAAGCGGCTTGCAGGGCTGCCGGGGCATGGGTTTGCAGCGTAGCGCTGCAGATCAGGGTTTGGGTCAGGGGTTCGAGCACGATGCCGCGCCCGAGTTCTTCCATGGTGACCATGGCTTCGGTGGGGCCCATGCCCATACCGCCGTGGTCTTCGCTCACGTACAGGCCCGTCAAGCCCAGCTCGGCCATTTCGCCATACGCGGCGCGGTCAAAACCGCCCGCAGCCACGATGGCGCGGCGGCGGTCAAAGTCGTAACCCTTGTCCACCCATTTGCGCACCGCGTCGCGCAGTTGTTCTTGGTCGTCAGAAAAATCGAAATCCATGTGTGTCTCCTTAACCCAGAACTGTCTGGGCGACGATGTTGCGTTGCACTTCGTTGCTGCCGCCGTAAATGGTGGTCTTGCGCATGTTGAAGTAGTTGGCCGCCAATGGCGCGTTGGCCACCACGCCGCCTGGGAAGTTGCCTTGCCAGCCCGCGTCCATGGCTTCGAAGATGAAGGGCAGGGCAAAAGGACCTGCGGCTTGCATCATCAGCTCGGTGTAACGCTGCTGAATTTCGCTGCCCTTGATCTTGAGCAGGCCTGCGATGTCCAGTGAGTTTTTGCCCGATTTTTCTGCGGACAGGACACGCAGCACCAGCATTTCGAGGGCCACGATGTCGACTTCGAGCTTGGCAATTTCGTCGCGGAAGCGCAGGTCGTCGTACACACCTTCGGCTTTGGCAATGCGTTTGAGGCGCTCCAGCTCGCGCTTGGCGCGGTTCACGTCAGCGATGTTGGTGCGCTCGTGCGCCAGCAAGTGCTTGGCGTAGTTCCAGCCCTTGTTTTCCTCGCCCACCAAGTTCTCGGCGGGCACTTCGACGTTGTCAAACCAGACCTCGTTGACTTCGCACTCGCCGTCGAGCAGCTTGATGGGGCGCACGGTGATGCCGGGCGACTTCATGTCGATCAACAGGAACGAGATGCCGGTTTGGGGTTTGCCTTCTGTGCTGGTGCGCACCAGGCAAAAGATCCATTCGCCGTATTGGCCGAGGGTGGTCCAGGTTTTTTGGCCGTTCACGATGTATTTGTCGCCCACGCGCTCGGCGCGGGTCTTCAGGGAGGCCAGGTCAGAGCCGGAGCCCGGCTCGCTGTAGCCCTGGCTCCACCAGACATCGCCGCTGGCGATGCCGGGCAAAAAACGCTGCTGTTGCTCAGCGTTGCCAAAGGCCATGATCACCGGGGCCACCATCACCGGGCCAAAAGGCACGACGCGGGGTGCGCCAGCCAAGGCGCATTCTTCTTCAAATAAATGCTTTTGCACGGCGGTCCAGCCGGGGCCGCCAAACTGCGTGGGCCAGCCATAGCCCAACCAACCTTTTTTGCCCAAAATCTTGGCCCAGCGCTGCATGTCCTCACGCGTCAGGCGCATGGCGCTGTGTACTTTTTGTGCAATGTCTGCGGGCAAGTTTGCCTTGACCCAGGTGCGGATCTCGTCGCGGAACGCAAGTTCGTCGGGGGTGAATGCCAAATCCATGGAGTGTTCTCTCAAAATCAAACGGTCGTGCTTTTTATCATGCGCAGCCTGTTTGGGCTTGTCCTTGGTGCGACAAATGCTGGGATACGCAAGGCCAGCGGGGATAATCCAGCCCTTCATGAGAAACATCGTCATTCTGATTTCGGGCTCGGGCTCCAACATGGCCGCCATCGTGCATGCTGCAGAGCTGGGCCGCTGGGCTGAGCGCCTGAACGCCCAAGTGGCCGCCGTGCTGAGCAACCGGGCCGACGCCCAAGGTTTGGACTTTGCCAAGGATCTCGGCATTGCCACCGCCGTGCTGGACCACAAGGCGTTTGCCAGCCGAGAAGACTTTGATGCCGCCTTGATGGGCGAAATCGACCGGCATGCGCCCGCTTTGGTGGTGTTGGCGGGCTTCATGCGCATCCTGACCCCCGGGTTTGTGGCTCATTACGCCGGGCGCTTGCTCAACATCCACCCGTCTTTGTTGCCTGCTTTTCCTGGGTTGAACACCCATCAGCGCGCCATTGATGCCGGTTGCCGCTTTGCCGGGGCCACAGTGCACCAAGTCACGCCCGACCTGGACCACGGCCCCATCATGGCGCAGGCGGTGGTGCCGGTGCTATCGGGGGATACCGCCGACACCCTGGCTGCGCGGGTGCTCACCCAAGAACACTTGATTTATCCGCAGGCGGTCGCTCAGTTTTTAGCTCAATCGCCAATGCGTTCAAAGCGCGGTTGCACTTTTCCATTGAATTCGGCCACATCGGCAAACATGGCGGCAGGCCTGACCCACAGGCCTTGTTCTCCATAAAGCGCTTGGTAAAGCGTCATGGGCTGCAAGTCTTCGCTGTGGCGCACAGTGCCCAGCACGCGGTATTGGCCGCCTTTGTAATGGCGGTACAGGCCTTTGGGCGTTTCGATCATCGGTGGCAGTGGTTCTGACATGTGTTTCCTGTGATGCGTGTCTGACCAAGGGTCGAGGATGGGACAATGCAGCCCTATGCATCCAAAAGCCCTTTTAGACGCCTGCGCCGATTTGGTCAGGCTGGTCCTCCAATTTGAACATCCCGCCGACGCCGTGGTGTCGCGTTACTTCCGTGAACACCGCTCTTTGGGGCCCCGCGAACGCGCCACTTTGGCCGAAACTGCTTTTGCGGTGCTGCGCAAAAAGCTGCTGTTTGAGCAGCTGGCCCGCTCGGGCTCGGGCGCCAAAGAGCGCAAGCTGGCGATCTTGGGCTTTTTTGGCCCGCGCGATTTTCTGGCCTCTGCCCTGAACGACACCGAAAAAAAATGGCTCGCGACCTGTGACGCCATTCCGGCCGACGCCCTGATGGCCCCGCATCGCCACAACCTGCCCGAGTGGATGGCGCAAGCCCTGCAGGCCCAATTGGGCGACGATTTCTGGGACTTGGCCGAGCATTTGCAGCAACCCGGCACGCTGGACTTGCGCGTGAACATGCTGCAAACCAAACGCAGCGACATTCAAAAAGAACTGGCGCAAGCGGGCATCGCATCAGAGGTCACGCCTTATTCGCCCTGGGGCCTGCGTCTGCAAGGCAAACCCGCTTTGCAAAAGACCGATGCCTTCACACGGGGTGCCATTGAAGTGCAAGACGAAGGCTCGCAGCTGCTCGCCTTGCTGGTGGATGCGCACCGGGGTGAGATGGTGGTGGACTTTTGCGCGGGCGCGGGCGGTAAAACGCTGGCGCTGGGCGCGGCCATGCGCAGCACAGGCCGCTTGTACGCTTTTGACGTTTCGGGCCACCGATTGGACGCCCTCAAACCCCGCATGGCCCGCAGTGGCCTGTCCAACGTGCATCCGGCCGCCATTGCCCACGAGCGCGACGACCGAGTCAAGCGCTTGGCGGGAAAAATTGACCGCGTGCTGGTCGATGCGCCTTGCTCGGGCCTGGGCACCTTGCGTCGCAACCCTGACTTGAAATGGCGTCAAAAGCCTCAAGCGGTGCAAGAGTTGACCGAGAAACAATTGGCCATCTTGCAAAGCGCCTCGCGCATGGTCAAGTCGGGCGGCCGTTTGGTGTATGCCACCTGCAGCGTCTTGCCCGAGGAAAACGAGTGGATCGCACAAGCTTTCAGCGCCGCCCACCCGGACTTTGTCCCCTTGAATGTGGCGCAAGAGCTCGACCGGCTCAAAGTGCCCCACGCAGCCAGTTTGTGCTCACCGGCCCCATCGGGCGATGCCCACCCCGATGCGCCGCCAGCCGGCACATTCCTGAGGCTGTGGCCCCATCGCCATGCCACGGATGGTTTTTTTGCGGCAGCCTGGGTTAAAAAGTAATACTTTAAAACCCTTATCGATCGAAGTCGGTCGAAAACGCTGTCCTTTTTGGGGCGGCAAACTTAAAATCGTCGGATTGCCTGAAATCAGGTGCCAGTAGAAAGACAGACTCATGTTGTTGCCTGATTGGGCTTTTTTGGATGCAGTGGTTCACTGGATGGGCCACGGCCTGTTCGACTTGGCTTGGTGGCAAATGGTGTTGGTTACCTTGGCCCTGACCCACATCACCATCGCCAGCGTCACCATTTTTCTGCACCGTCACCAGGCGCACCGCGCTTTGGACCTGCACGCCATCCCTTCGCACTTTTTCCGTTTCTGGCTGTGGCTGACCACGGGCCAAGTGACCAAGGAATGGGCGGCCATCCACCGCAAGCACCACGCCAAGTGCGAACAAGCCGAAGATCCCCACAGTCCCCATGTCCACGGCATCAAAACCGTGTTGTTCACAGGCGCTGAGCTGTACCGCAAAGAATCTAAAAATCTTGAGACCATCAAGCGCTTTGGCCACGGCACCCCCGACGATTGGATTGAGCGCAACCTGTACACCCGCTTTTCCTGGCAAGGTGTTGCCTTGATGCTGATCATCGACGTGGCCTTGTTCGGCTTCATTGGTCTGACGGTCTGGGCGGTGCAAATGGCCTGGATCCCGATCACAGCCGCCGGCATCATCAACGGTGCAGCGCACTATTGGGGTTACCGCAACTTTGAGGCGCACGACGCCAGCACCAACATCTCGCCTTGGGGCATCCTGATCGGTGGTGAAGAGTTGCACAACAACCACCACACCTACCCCACCTCGGCCAAGCTGTCGGTCAAGCCTTATGAGTTCGACATCGGCTGGTTGTACATCCGTGTGCTCGAAACTTTGGGCATGGCCACCGTCAAAAAGACACCTCCCCGTCTGGCTTATGGCGACATCCGGCCCGTGGCCGACGAGAAGACCTTGGAAGCCCTGATTGCGAACCGTTACGAAGTGATGGCGGGATACGCCCGCAATGTGCGCACCGTGATGCAGCAAGAAGCCAGCAAACTCAAACTGGACGCCAGTGTTGTGCAGGCGGCCCAGCGTTGGTTGCACCGCGATGCCGCCAAGGTGCCCGCTGCAGCCCAGGTCCATCTCCAGCAAGCCCGCGCGGCCAGCCCTGTGCTCGATAAAATGGTTCAAATGCGCGAAGAGCTGAGCCAAATTTGGCTCAACACTTCCCATTCACGCGAGCAATTGGCAGCTGACCTGCAAGCTTGGTGCCGGCGAGCCGAAGAAAGCGGCATTGCTGCGCTGCGTGACTTTTCGGTCAAGTTGCGTGCGGTGCGCCAAACGGCCTGACCCGTATCCGAGTGCAAGCAAACAGGGCCTTCGGGCCCTGTTTGCTTGCTGCCGATGGTTTGAGGCAACAAAAAACCCGCCAGAGGCGGGTTTTTTGTTGGAGGGCTCAGGCCGAATCACTTCAGCTTGATTTCCTTGTATTCAACGTGCTTGCGAGCTTTGGGGTCGAACTTCATGATCGACATTTTCTCGGGCATGGTTTTTTTGTTTTTGCTGGTCGTGTAGAAGTGACCAGTCCCAGCTGTGGATTCCAGCTTGATTTTTTCGCGTCCGCCTTTGGTTGCCATGGTAGATGACTCCTAATGTTCTGGGTTTAGGCTTGACCGCGTGCGCGCAGGTCTGCGAGCACGGCATCGATGCCGTTTT
>CANGZO010000148.1 GCA_947458305.1 Comamonadaceae bacterium | reverse complement strand
GAACGACCCCGTTACAACGGCGCTCAATACGTCATGCACATGGATACGGAGCCGGTGCACGATGGACAGCAGGATTTGCAAAAGTATGTGGATGTCTATGACTTTGCACCCGTGGGCTTTGTGACTTTGAACGCGCAGGGCCTGGTGACACAAACCAACTTGTCTGCGGCGATCATGCTCGATATTCAACGTTCGCAATGTCAACACAAGCCTTTCATTGGCTTCTTGGATGAAGCGTCGCGAAACCTTTTCATGGCGTTTCATTGGGAGGTGTTGAGCGGGCAATGTCGCCGGTTTTGTGTGGTGAACCTGCCAGCGACCGCACACCGAGCGGCGATGACCTTGCGCATTGATGCCACGGCGGACGAGTCGGGTGAGGAGAACCGAATGGTCTTGATCGATATGGGTTCAGATCAACAAAGCCCAGTGCATCACGAAGTGCCGGAGGTTTCGGCTTGGCAGTTCGGTGCCACGGCCAGGCCGGCATTGGGCGCTTTCAAGGCTTGAAGACCCGGTTCTGACTTCGTGCAGCCGGGATGGTTGGTGGTCTCTGAGCGTCTAAGATAGAGGCATGAAAAACAGATCCATTGCCTCCTTCGACGTCAGCGCCATCGGCCTGGGCTGCATGAACCTCAGCCACGCCTATGGTGCACCTGTTTCTGCCCAGCAAGCCGAACGCGTGCTGCTCACGGCCTTGGACCAAGGCGTGACTTTTTTTGACACCGCCGCTTTGTATGGCTTTGGCACCAACGAAACCTTGGTGGGGCAGGTGATGAAGCCCCATCGGCACAAGTTCACATTGGCCAGCAAATGCGGCATGCAGGGCGTTGAGCAAAGCGATGGCAGCAAGGTGCGCGTGATCGACGGCCGGCCCGAAACCATCAAAAAGACCTGTGAGGATGCACTGCGCCGTCTGCAGACCGATGTGATCGACCTGTATTACCTGCACCGCTGGGACAAGAAAGTGCCTATCGAAGACAGTGTGGGCGCTTTGAGTGACCTGGTGCGTCAAGGCAAGATTCAGACCATTGGCTTGTCGGAGGTTTCAGCGGGCACCTTGCGCAAAGCGCATGCGGTTCACCCGATTGCGGCTGTGCAAACCGAATATTCACTGTGGACGCGCAACCCCGAGATCGCGGTGCTGCAGGCCTGCCGCGAATTGGGCGTGGCATTTGTGGCCTTCAGCCCGGTGGCGCGGGGCTTTTTGTGTGGCGCGGCTTTGGACGTGACCGCTTTTGACGCCAAGGACATCCGCCGAGGCATGCCGCGCTTTGCGCCCGAGAACTACGCCGCCAATTTGAAGCTCTTGCCCGCCTACCATGCGCTCGCACAAGAGGCGGGGTGCAGTCCCTCGCAGCTGGCACTGGCTTGGTTGTTGCACCAGGGCGAAGACATCATCCCCATCCCCGGCACCACCTCGGTGGACCACTTGCTGGACGATCTGGCAGCGGTGGATGTGCAGCTTGATGCCGGTTTGCTGGCGCGCCTGGACGCCCTCATCAACCAGAACACGGTGGCCGGTAACCGCTACAGCGCGCAGGCCAACAGCGAGGTGGACACCGAGGTGTTTGGCTGAGTGATCTGTCGTCCTTGGCTTGAGCCGGGGAACGGTTCGATCAGCCATCCTCGGGCTCGACCCGAGGAACCATGCTCGATCACTGACCAAGCAAGTGGCTGGTTTTGGTTATGGGGGTCTGGTTAAGGCTGGGAGCGGACTACCTTATGGTTCATTGATCGGCAGCAGTCGAACCTTAGCGGCCCTTGATTTGTTCAATGACTTGTCAAGAACGCCATGGAATTTTTAAGTTGAATAAAACAAGTCTCTGTACCTTGCGGGTGGAACGCCTACGAGGCGGTTGAACTCTCTTGTGAGGTGTGCTTGGTCTGAGTAACCGCAAATAAAACCAATTTCGGCAATCGGAATCTCAGACTCCAGAAGATACCAACCGGCCAATCGAAAACGTACTTCAGACTGAAGGCGTTGGTGGCTGAGGTTTTCCGCAGCCAGTGTCCGCTGGAAGGTACGGCGTGACATTCCCAAAGCCGCTGCTGCATCGTCGACCGATACAAGTTCAGGCAAACATCTGGCCACATGGTCGCCAACAGCGAACGCAAAACGTGACCAGGTTGGCGGCGCTACCTGTGCCCATGAAACTGTCAGGTCCAAGTCTGAGCCCTTGTCCAAGGCGCCTTGCCAATTCAATAGCCATGTGGCCGTCTGACCTTGTTGGACACACTGAAGCACTTGATGTGAATCAGGCTTGGGGTACAGCTCGATATCGGCAGCGGTCGCTCTGACCGAATGCAGGCCGTTGGCCTCCAGCAAAGCACACAGTACTCCGCACACAACCAAATCCTCTGCTGCCAAAGGCGCTGGGCCCGTGTCTTTGTGTGTATGGCTCACCCTCGCCGAAGTCGGCGTGAGCCCCAGCCATTGGATTCGATGTTTTGAATGGATGTAGCGCTCTAGGCGCTGCCAGCGCACCAACATGGAAGCGGCACTGCGTCCAGCCGTGAGTGCGAGATGGGTTGGCTCCATCGCCAGATCGTGCAAGCCTTTTCCCAGAAGGGGCAAAACGGCCAAACCTGCTTGCTCAACAGCCGCTTGTACAACCGCTCGCTTCAAATCCAAAGGAACGGTCGCCTGAGTGAATTTGTCGGCCATTTCAGGCAAACGCATACCGAGACCCGTCATGCCGCGAAGCAGCGCCCGCACCATCGCGGCACTGGCGAAATCTTCTTTCTTGGTGCCGTTCAAGATTGCCCTTTCAAATGGCGTTGAAGTTCACTGGGTTGAAGCGGCAATTGTTGCAGTCGCCATCCAGTGGCTGCCCGAACTGCATTGGCAATCGCTGCCCCTGCGGCCACAATGGCCGTTTCGCCAGCGCCCGAAGCTGGCTCGCCATGATCCACCAGATGAACGGAAAGGCTGGGCAATTGGCTTATACGTGGAATGGGTGATTCACCAAAGTTTCGGGCATCAGCCGACCAGCTTTCAACCAGCACCATGCCCAAACCCCAGACCAGGTTGCCTTCGCACTGTGCTCGTACTTGGTCAGGATTGACCACTTGGCCGCAGTCGTGCGCACAGTGCATGTGGAGCACGCGAACCTCGCCGCTGCTTGGATCGACCTGCACATCGGCGATAACCGCTGCAAAACTGGTTTTCTTGTAGATGCCGCACGCCACGCCACGGCCATGTAGCCATCCTTTGCCAACCTGCGGTAACTGGGGTGCACTGGCGACGGCCTGCTCCAGCACCCGCTTGAGACGGGGCTTTTCAATGTGCTGCAGGCGAAACTCGACGGGATCAAGACCTGCCACCCTGGCACATTCGTCCATCGCGGACTCGATGACAAAAGCGTTAGGGCCAGCACCCAATCCACGCCAAGGCCCCGTGTGCACCGGAAGCCGAACCAAGTCAAAACCGGTGCGCTTGGCTTGTGCCTTGTAGGGCAAAGCCGCACCTCGCGCCACACCGTCATCGCCTATAAAGTCGGTGATTTTTTGCATCAAAGCGGGCACCACAGCGCCCGTGAAAAGAATGTGACTGCTGGCGAAGTCGTGGGACCAATGTGCCAAGCGCCCGTTTTGCAGGCGGGCGCGAACCCGGTGGCTGGAAGGGGGGCGGTGGAAAGCCTGAAGCAACTCTTGTGCGCGGGTCCACTGCACTTTGACAGGCATCTTGAGTTCATGCGCCAGCACGGCCGCTTCGAGTTCGACTGTGCTGATGGTTTTTCCGCCAAAGGCACCGCCCACACGACAGCCGTGAACCAACACCTTGTCCTCAGCCAACCCCAGACGGCGACAAACCACATCGCGCTGGTAAAAAACGTCCTGTGAGCCCACCCACATTTCAAGTCGACCGGCCACATGCATTTGAGCCACGGCGACGCGGGGTTCTATGGCAGCGTGCGTTGCAATGGGCACATCGATTCTCAGATCAACGTCCCACTGCCCCTCGGGTATGGGGTCATTGTGGATGTACTTGTCGCGTTTCACACGGGCCGCCATCCGGCGGTCGATGTCGATCGCTTGCTGCATGCGCTGCGCATCTGCTTGGCCCTGAACAGACCAGCGAGCGTTCAATGCCTGCTCGATCCTGTCCAGCGCCCCTGGGGTTTGCGCCACGATGCCCACCCCTTCGCTCGATGCCATCTGCAATTTCTGGCTGCGAATCAGGGCCACAAAGCCTTTCACTTGGCGTGCCGCCGCTTCGTCCAGGGTCTGAAGGCTCGAAGCTATTTCAGGTGGGGCCGGTGCGCGTATCACGCGGCCATAAACCATACCCGGCAAGCGCACATCACTGGCATACAAAGGCTGGCCAGTCACCATCTCAAGCCCTTGTTCAAGTTGGGGAGAGCGTCCCACCCATTGACCTTGACCCGATAAAGAACGCAGTTGCTCTCGGGGGAATTCAATGGGGTCTAGCTTCCCGGAAGTCTGCCCGTTCTTCATGGCCTGACGCAAGGTGGCGCAGGCCCTGGCCAATGGCAATGCAAAGTCCATGACCGATTCGCTGCCGACCGTTGCCCGAACACGTTCGATGCTGTCGGTGGCATGCAGCTTGACTTGCAGTTGATCGGGGTTGATGCCCAATTCATCGCAGGCGATTTGCTTGAGCGCCGTGGTGATGTTCTGTCCCATTTCGACACGGGGTACGGTCAACACATAGTTTCCCGCCTGATGGCTGATCCAACTCAGACCAGCGCGTGCTTGGGGTGAGGGTCGTTTGGGGATGACGGGCAGGCTGCTGCAACCTGGCAAGAACGCCACGCTGAGTACGGCACCCAAACCGCCAAGAAGATGACGACGATGGATCTGAACGGTCATCTTTAACCCCTCGTCATTTCTTGTATAGCGATGCGAACTCTGGCTTGGGTCCCACATCGACACAGGTGCCCTGTCAGAGCCCCATCGATTTGTTCATCGTTCGGACGCGGTGTTCGCTTCAGCAGCGCAACGGTGGCCATGATTTGACCCGACTGGCAGTAGCCACATTGCGGGATGGCGGCACTGAGCCATTTTTGCTGCACTGGGTGCAATTCACCCGAAGAGGCCAGCCCTTCGACCGTCAAAATGGGTTTTGCTGTCACCGAAGCCACTGGGGTAAGGCAACTTCGGACGGGTTCGCCATCGACATGCACCGTGCAGGCACCACACAGTCCTGCACCACATCCATATTTTGTGCCGACCAGACCCAAGCCTTCACGCAGGACATGGAGCAGCGACTCTTCGTGCCATTGTTCAGGCACATTCATCCATTGATTGTTGACGCGCAGTTTCATGACCAGTCTTCAGTGAGTGAAAGAACTTGTCACTTTAATCAAGGTGCATCAAAGGGTATTGAATATATGCGCCAAGTTCCTCGGTCTAGGGCAGGGTGTTTAAAACGATAAACGGTGGTCTTTGACCAAAAAGCTTGTCGCAAATTTGGAAATACTGCATCGAAATGAATGTAGCTTTGGGGCTAGGTGCAGTCCTTGATGGTCATAGGCTGACCGACCGCAAACGCTGCTTAGCCGACTGACACCATCAGCGCTTCAACTTCCGGCTCCTCAAATCGCCACCAACTGCTGAATGTTCTTGTCCTTCATCTCGCTGCCCGGACCGCGTGCGATCACCTCGCCACGCTCCATCACCAAGTACTGATCGGCCAATTCTTCGGCAAAGTCGTAGTACTGCTCACACAGCAGAACCGCCATGCGCTGGCCTTGCAGGCCCACATCGGCCAGCTGGCGGATCACGCGGCCGATGTCTTTGATGATGCTGGGCTGGATGCCTTCGGTGGGTTCGTCCAGGATCAATAAACGCGGTTTGGCGGCCAAGGCGCGGGCAATGGCCAGTTGCTGTTGCTGGCCGCCCGACAAGTCGCCACCTCGGCGGTGCAACATTTGCTTGAGCACCGGGAACAACTCAAACAACTCAGGCGGAATGAGGGTGCTGCCGGGCTGTGTGGCCAAGCCCATGCGCAGGTTGTCTTCGACCGTGAGGCGAGCAAAGATTTCGCGGCCTTGGGGCACATAGCCCACACCCGCTGCGGCGCGTTCATAAGGTTGG